>JAYUSP010000200.1:0-6184 GCA_043755615.1 Betaproteobacteria bacterium | reverse complement strand
CGGCGACCCCGCACATCGCAGAAAACCGCCGCGCGCGGTACGAATACCACATCGAAGAGCAGTTCGAGGCCGGCGTCGTGCTCGATGGCTGGGAGGTCAAGGCGCTGCGTGCCGGCCAGGTGCAGCTGACCGACGGTTATGTGCTCATCCGCAATGGCGAGCTGTTTCTCATCGGCTGCCGCATCAATGCGCTGCGCGATGCGTCGACGCATGTGTCGCCGCAGGCCGACCGCACCAAGAAGCTGCTCATGCACAAGGAGCAGATCAAGCGCTTGGTCGGCAAGGTCGAGCAAAAGGGTTTCACGCTGGTACCGCTGAACCTGCACTTCAAGGGCGGGCGGGTCAAGGTCGAGGTCGCGCTGGCCAAGGGCAAGGCCGAACACGACAAACGCAATACCGAGAAGCAGCGCGATTGGGACAGGGAGAAGGGCCGGCTGATGCGGCACAAGGTCTCATCGAAGCCGCAGGCCTGATCGTCAGGCCCACATCATCAGGCCGGTACCGTCAATCGACAAACTCCTGCATCAGCGCACGGGCCAGGTCGGCCTTGAGGTCATCGATCGCTTCGAGCCCGATCGAAAAGCGCACCAGATGGCCCGACATCCGCGCGGCCCCGCTGCGCATCTGACTGAGCTCGTACGGCACCACCAGGCTGACCGGCCCGCCCCACGAATGGCCGATGCGAAACAGCGTCAGCGCATCGACAAAGCGGTCGACTTGGGCCGCAGAAAAACGCGCGTCGAGCAGGACCGAAAAAAGCCCCGCGGCTTGCGTGCAGTGGCGGGCCCAATGTTCATGCCCGGGCGCGCCGGGCAGCGCCGGGTGCAGCACGCGGCTGACCTGCGGCTGTTCGCCGAGCCACGCCGCCACTGCACGGGCGCTGTGGTCGTGCGCCGCGTAGCGGATGCCGATCGTGGCCAGCGAGCGCAACACTGTTTCGGCGTCGTTGGCTGCGACGCCGATGCCGATCAGGCTCTGCGTGTGCAACAAGCGGTGATGCAAGGCCTCGTCGCGCGTGACCAGCGAGCCCATCAGCACGTCGGCGCCACCGGACGGATATTTGGTCAGCGCCTGCATCGAGATATCGACACCCAGATCGAAGGCGTTGAACGCCAGCCCGGCACCCCAGGTGTTGTCCAGCGCGGCGATAACCCCGCGCGACTTGACCGCGGCAACCAGCGCACGCAAGTCGGGGAACTCCATCGTCACCGAGCCCGGCGCTTCGAGCCAGACGAGCTTGGTCTGCGGCCCGATCATCGCGGCCAGCGCGGCCGGGTCGGTGGGATCGTAGAGGCGATGATGGATGCCAAATCCGGCGAGCAGCGTGCGCGCCTGCTCTTTTGACGGTCCGTAGACGTTGGCCGGCAGCAGCAGCTCGTCACCGACCTTGAGCAGCGCCATATTCGCCTGCGTGATCGCCGCCAGGCCGCTGGGCGAGAGCGCGCAGTGCAGGCCCCCTTCGAGCGTGGCGATGCGCGCTTCAAGCGTAAAGGTCGTCGGCGTGCCGTGCAGCCCGTAGGTGTAGCCGGCGCGGCTTTTCCACGAGCGCGAGCGCAGCGCAGTGGTGTCCTTGAAGATCACCGTCGATGCCTTGTGCACCGCCACGGGCACGGCATCAAAACCCGCCGGTGGCTGGTACGGGTGGTGCAGGATCTGGGTGATTTTTTCGGTCATGTGATGCCAATCGGACTTCAGTTTCAGATCGGCATCGCGACCAGGTCATGGCCTTCGGTGCCGACGATCTGGGCCGCTGTGAACTCACCCACTTTCAACGTCTTCGATGCTTTTTGCGGCGCCAGCAGGCGCACCTGGCCGTCGATCTCTGGCGCATCGGCATAACTGCGCCCCATGCCGCCGCGGCGGCCCAGCGCCGGTGCCTGGTCGACGAGCACCTGCATCGTCGCGCCGATGCGTATCTGCAGCTTGACCGCCGAGACGGCTTCGGCCACGGCCATGAATCGCGACTGTCGCGCTTCGCGTTCGGCCTGCGGTAGCAAGCCGCCGAGCTCGTTGGCCGCCGCGCCCTGGACCGGCGAGTAGGCAAAACAACCGGCGCGGTCGATCTGCGCTTCCTGCATGAAATCGAGCAGCGTTTCGAACTCGGCTTCGGTCTCACCCGGAAACCCGGCGATGAACGTCGAGCGCACGACGATCTGCGGACACGCCGCCCGCCACTTGGCCAGGCGTTCGAGGTTGCGCTCGCCGCTGGCCGGGCGTTTCATGCGCCGCAGCACACCGGGGTCGGCATGCTGGAAGGGCACGTCCAGGTACGGCAGAATTTGGCCGTCGGCCATCAGCGGCAGCACGTCGTCGACATGCGGGTAGGGGTAGACGTAGTGCAGGCGCACCCAGGCGCCAAAGGGCTGCGCCAGCAGCGCGAGCTGTTCGCACAGGTCGGCGAAGCGGGTCTTCACCGGCTTGCCGTCCCAGAAGCCCATGCGGTACTTGACATCGACGCCGTAAGCGCTGGTGTCCTGGCTGATGACGAGCAGCTCCTTGACGCCCGACTCGAACAGCGCGCGGGCTTCGTTGAGCACATCGCCGATCGGCCGCGACACCAGATCGCCGCGCATGCTCGGGATGATGCAGAAGGTGCAGCGGTGGTTGCAGCCTTCGCTGATCTTCAGGTAGGCGTAGTGGCGCGGCGTGAGTTTGATGCCGGCGACACCGCGAAACTGCTCGCGCACCGCCGGCACGAGGTCGACAAACGGATCGTGCGGCTTGGGCACATGGCGGTGCACCGCGTCCATCACTTCCTGTGTCGCATGCGGGCCGGTGACGGCGAGCACCTTGGGGTGGATCTCGCGCACCAGATTGCTGCCTACGGCGCCCGAGGCGCCGGCCTTCGCGCCGAGGCAGCCGGTGACGATGACGCGGCCGTTGGCGGCCAAGGCTTCGCCGATGCTGTCCAGGCTTTCCCTGACCGCGTCGTCAATGAAGCCGCAGGTGTTGACGATAACCAGGTCGGCGCCGGCCAGGCTTTTGCTCGTGATGTAACCCTCGGCGCTGAGCTGGGTCAGGATGAGTTCTGAATCGGTCAGTGCTTTCGGGCAACCGAGGCTGACAAAACCGATCGTTGGCGCTGCGCCAGCGGCGCGCGCCGGCGGCGTCAGGCCGGCATCGGCAAGGGTGTTTTGGGGCATGGGCGATTCTCGCTCATGCCCCGCGGGCGGCCGGTCTGCGCCAGCGTGTGGGCCACAGCCTGCGCCCGGCTCGCGCCAGCTCGGGCGCGGCTGCCGAGGCTTCAGCCGTGTCGGCGACGCCCGCGCAGCGCGATCAGCGCCGCGCCGGCAAGCAGCAGTGCCAGCGTCGACGGCTCGGGCACGACCATCACGTTGAAGGCGCCGGCCTCGGTGTAGTTGCCGGTCGCCAGGTCCAGGTACAGCGTGGCCAAGCCGTTGCCGGTGGCGCCGCTGAAGATGCCGGTGCCGTCTTCGACCGTGAATTGGATTTCGCCCTTGGCCAGCGTCGCGCTGATCGCGGAAATGCTGCCCGTCAACGAGCCGAGCAGGCTGTTGCCGTCCGGGCCAATATCGGCAAAGACCCAGCTGCCGCTGACGGTGCCCGCGGGAAACCCGAGCAGCACGCCAGCGGCGAGCACTTCCCAACTGCCCGAGATCGGCGACGCCAGGCCGGCCCAATCGTTGGCCACGCCTGAGGCGCTCAGCTCCAGGCAATCGGGCTCGGCGACACAGGCTTGCTGCGTCAAGCTGCCATGCCCCGTGTAGAGAAAGCTGATCGGCGCGGCAGCCTGCGCCGTCGCAGCAAAACACGCAAAAAACGCCGCCGTGGCGACGCAGCGGCGCCAGACGACAAACAACGACAAGACCCTGGACATGATGAACCTCCACGGGGTGGATCCCCCCAATGAGATTCGTCGCTTGTCGATGATTGGATGTGCGGGTTTGCCCGTATTCGTGGGCCGATCGCTGGGCAAAACGACGGGCCAGACCCGCGGGCCAGTCGGCTTATCGTTTGGCGCCCGGGAATCCTGCAAACAGGTCGCCCGACGACTTCTCGATCTGCTCCTGCATCTTCGAGAACATCGCCTTGGACTGCTCGACATAACTGCCCATCAGGTTCTGCATCACCGGCGCCTGGCCCTGCACAAACTGCGTCCAGGCCTCGGGGGTGAAGGCCGCCGCCGGGCCAAGCAGGCCCTTGCCGGAATCGGCAAACTTGGTTTGCAGGTCGACGAAGGTTTGCAGATTTTTTTCGAGGTAAGCGCCCATCATCCCTTGCATCGCATGGCCGTAAAAACGGATCAGTTGCTCGAGCATCTGGGTCGAAAAAATCGGCACGCCGCCGCTCTCTTCTTCAAGAATGATCTGCAACAGGATGCTGCGCGTGAGGTCTTCGCCGCTCTTGGCATCGCGGACTTCGAAGTGCTCAGCCCCGAGCACCATGCGTTTGACATCGGCCAGCGTGATGTAGCTGCTGGTCTGGGTGTCGTAGAGCCGCCGGTTCGGGTACTTCTTGAGCACGCGCGGCCCGCCGGGGGCGGGCTCGGCCGCTGCGGCGGCGCTGCGGCGGCGTGGGGTTGGCATGCTGACGAGCTCCTGGTATCGGGTGTCGGGCATTCTAGGAGTCTGCGCGCGACGTGCAGCGCGCGGGTTTCCCCGCGACCTTCGTCACGTTTGCAGCGGCTCGCGCCAGAGCTGATCAGCGCGGGTGGCACCGTAAACTGTGCGGTTCTGTTACGCGAAGGAGAGGCCTTCGTCCGCCACCGCGCGCAAGCGCGCCGCAGCCTGGTGGACCCGGCCCGGTGTTTGTTCGATTCAACTTCCCTGCGGTTTTCAAACGCGGCTGGTTCCAGTGCAGCAGCGGGCCGCGCATGGGCGCTGTCGATCGTCGTCGCGATTGGCGTCGCCGCTGTGTTTGCGCAGTCACCGGCGCAAGCCCAGCACGGCGGCGATGCGGTGGCGTCCTTCGGCGACGAACAACTTGCCGCGGTGGCGCGCCTGGTGCAAACCACCGATCAAGCGCCACGAACCGCGTCGCCGGCCATGCTGCGCGAGCGCGTCGGCGCGGCGGTGCGTGCACACCCGCAGGCGCTGGCGGCAGACGCCAGCCAGCGAGCCGCAGGCGAGGCCACAAAGCAGACCCAGGCCCAGGCGCTGCCGCAGTTGTCGATCAGCCTCGACGGCGGCCCGCGCAAGACCGACGCGAACACCGTCTTCGACACGCCCAAACGCCACTACGACAGTGCGAGCGCGGCCATCACGCTGCGCCAGACACTCTTTGACCAGGGCGCCAACAAGGCCGCGGTCGAGTCCAGTCGCGAACGCGAATCGGCCATCGCCTGGCGGGCCGAGAACCGCCGTGCCGACTTGGGCCTGCAAGCCGTGCAGGCCTGGGCCGACGTGCTGCGCCAGCGCGAGCGGCTGCGCCTGAGCCGGCTCAATGTGCAAGCGCTTGAACAGATGCTCGACTTCCTGCGCCGCCGCGAAGCGCTCGGCGCCGGCACGCAAAGCGACGTCTGGCGGGCGCAGGCACGCCTGGCCGACGCGCGCGGCGCGCTGGCCTCGGGCGAAGCGCGTGTCATCAGCAGTGAGGCGGCGTTTCGCGAAATCTTCGGCGCCGAACCCGGCGAATTGGCGGCGCCGCTGCCGCCGGCCTACGACCGCAACGCGCTGCGCGAAGCCAGCAGCGCGCTGGTCCTCGGCAACCCCGCCCTGCGCAGTGCCGAGGCCGCGCGCCAGTCGAGCGAATACGAACGCGAGGCGGTGGACGCCAGCGAAAAGCCGCAGGTCAGCGTCGAGCTCAACGCGGCACGGCGCGACATCGTCGGCTCTGGCAAGCCCGGCAACGATGTCTCGGCGCTGGCCGCGCTGCGCTATAACTTCTACAGCGGCGGCGCCGACGATGCCCGCCGCGCTCAGGCCCGCCACCGCGTCACCGAAGCCGCCGAACAAGCGCGCGGCGTGCGTTTGCAGGTCGAGCGTGCGCTGGCGCAGTCGCTCGCCGAAGAGGCCGCTGGCGACCGTGTCATGGCCGCCCGCCGCGAAGCCGCAACGCAGGCCGCGCTGGCGCTGCGCGCCGTGCGCGAGCTGTTTGCCAACCGGCGCGGTACGCTGCTGGAGTTGCTCGCCGCGCAGGACGGCCTGCACGGCGCGGCGCTGCAACTCATCGACGCCGAAGCCGAAACCATCGTCAACCAATGGCGGCTGCTCTACTTCGACGA
>JAYUSP010000199.1:0-6213 GCA_043755615.1 Betaproteobacteria bacterium | reverse complement strand
CGCTGGCTGAACGTTTCCCGCGCCGCTTGAAGCACATTCCCCGCAAGCGCTTCGGCCAGCATTTTCTGGCCGACCGGTCGGTGGTCGATGCCATCGTCGATGTCATCGCGCCCGAGCCGGGTCAGGCGGTCGTCGAGATCGGCCCCGGCCTCGGTGCGCTGACCTTGCCGCTGTTGCGCCAATGTGCTGCGCTGACGGTGATCGAACTGGACCGCGATCTCGCCGCGCGGCTGCGCCAGCAGGCCGGCCTGACGGTCGTCGAGGCCGACGTGCTGCGGGTTGATTTTGTCGCGCTGGCGGCGCAGCTCGGCCAGCCGCTGCGCGTCGTCGGCAACCTGCCGTACAACATCTCGACGCCGATCCTGTTCCATCTGCTCGATGCGGTGGCGCAGGTGCAGGACCAGCACTTCATGCTGCAAAGCGAAGTCGTCGACCGCATGGCCGCCGTGCCCTGCACCAAGGCCTACGGTCGCCTGAGCGTGATGCTGCAGTGGCGTTACGACATCGAACGTGTGCTCGATGTGCCGCCTGCGGCGTTCGACCCACCGCCGGCGGTGGACTCCGCGGTGGTGCGCATGCTGCCGCTGCCGGCGGCGACGGTGGCGGCCGCGGGTGTCAACAGCGCACGCCTGTCGCAGCTCGTGCAGGTCGCGTTTTCGCAGCGTCGCAAATTGCTGCGTCACACGCTTGGCCGTTGGCTCGACGAAAACAAGTTCACCGGCAACTTCGACTGCCAGAGGCGCGCCGAAGAAGTGCCGGTGAACGAATACATCGCGCTCGCGCGCGATGTCGAAATGCAGCTTGCGCCGCGCGGTTAGAGACGCAGCCTCAGGCTGCGTTCAGCCACGCCGCGGTATCGAAGGCGCTGCTCATCATCGGCATGTTCATGCCGAAGTTGGGGTTGACGCCGTTTTTCGATGCCGCAACCTTGGGCGCCGGCTTGGGCGCTGGTTTGGCTTCGATCGAAATGCTGTCTGCCTGGGCCGTTTCCGTAGCCCGCTCCCATGACCCTGTATCTTGGGAGCGGGCTACTGAAAAGAATAGAAACACCTGAACGGTATTCGCCGTTCAGCCCAGTAGTCGGCGGCATCACGGAAGACGTCGAGCAACTGCTCGCGCGCCTCGCGGTCGAAGCGCGGGTTGTCGGGCAACTGCTCGAGCACGACGACAAAACCCGGCTGCTGGCCAGACTTGGCCACCAGGTCGGTCATGCAATCAAATAGCGCGTCCAGGTTCTTGCCGAAATGAACCGGGAACTCGAATGCGGCGGCGATGCCCTCAAGCACCTCTTGTTTGCTCTGCGCGGACAAAGTGCTCGCGTAGAGAAAATGCTGGCCCGCAGCTTGCGCTGCGGCAGCCAAGTCCGCCACCCGGTAGGCGCGTATCGCCTGCACGATGTTCGGGCGGATGGTCTGCAACTGCATGTCGCTTACCTCCTTCTGATCGAAAAGTAAAAAAACTCTTGGCCACCGCGGGTCACGGCACGATGCGTTTGAAGCTCGTGTAGTGGTCAGCGGTGTAAAAACAAGCTTCGGGACGCGCCGGCTCGGCGCCGCCGCAGACGATGCGGCGCGCGCCGCGATCGCGCGACCCCGGTGTCTTGACTGTGTATTCGCGATAAAACCCGCGCGGGCTCGATGGCAGCAACCTTTCGCGATTGCCAAAAACGGTGCCATCTTTTGGGAACGGGAACGGCCCGCCGCGCTGGATCAAGGCCTGAGTCTGTTGTGCTTCTGCCGGTAACGAAACCAGCGCGACACTGCCCGGCCCGGCCAGCTCCGGCGACTCCTTGGCCGTCGCGACAGCTGCCGTCGCGGCCGCCATCATGAGAGCAAGCGCCAACTTTTTTGCCGCCAGCCCCAATGATGTCCGCTCGAACCGAAGCACGGGTTAACCCTGTGAAATCAATCCGACATGATACCGGAGTGGCCAAAAAAGCTCAAGCGCCTGCCTCAAAATAGTGCAACCACAGCTTCAAGTGAGTGAACACTCACGGGCTGTAATCTTAGCGTCAGGCTGCGCGTCTGTGCCGCATCTGCTGGGTGGTCGCTGCGGGCTGACGGCATCAGCGCGGTACCGCAAAGCCACGCCATCCAGCCCGGGTTAGCGCCCGGCGTTGGCGTCGGCGACGGTCAGCGCGGTCATGTTCACGATCCGCCGCACGGTCGTCGACGAGGTTAGGATGTGCACCGGCTTGGCCGCACCGAGCAGCACCGGCCCGATCGCGATACCGCCGCCGGCGGCGGTTTTGAGCAAGTTGTAGCTGATGTTGGCAGCATCGATGTTCGGCAGCACGAGCAGGTTGGCCTCGCCGGTCAGCGTGCTGCGCGGCATTGTCTCGTGCCGGTAGCCGGCGTCGAGCGCGGCATCGCCGTGCATCTCGCCGTCGATCTCGAGCCACGGCGCGCTGGCGCGGATCAGCGCCAGCGCGTCGCGCATCTTCACCGCCGACGGGTGGTTGCTCGAGCCAAAATTGCTGTGCGACAGCAGCGCGGCCTTCGGGTTCAGGCCGAAGCGGCGCATCTCTTCAGCGGCCAGGATCGTGATCTCGGCGAGCTGCGCGGCGTCGGGGTCGTGGTTGATATGCGTGTCGACGAGAAAAACCTGGCGCCCGGGCAGGATCAGCCCGTTCATGCAGGCGTAGGTCTTGACCCCGTGGCGCGGGCCGATGACCTGGTCGACATGGTGCAGATGCTGCGCGGTGCTGCCCCAGGTGCCACAGATCAGGCCGTCGACCTCGCCGTGGTGCAGCAGCATGCTGCCCACCAGTGTCAGCCGCCGCCGCATCTCGATCTTGGCAAACTGCTCGGTGACACCCTTGCGCTCGGTCAGCCGGTGGTACGCCTGCCAGTAGTCGCGATAACGCTTGTCGTCGTCGATATTGATGACCTCGACATCGCGGCCGATCTTCAGCCGCAGGCCGAGTTGCTCGATGCGGCGCTCGATCTGCGCCGCGCGCCCGACGAGCCAGGGCCGGGCCAGGTTTTCGTCGACAACCACCTGGCAGGCGCGCAACACACGCCGGTCTTCGCCTTCGGCAAACGCGACGTTTTTGCGCTGCGCCTTTTTGGCCAGCACAAAGATCGGCCGCATCGTCGTGCCCGACGCGTAGACAAAGGTCTGCAGCTTCTCGTGGTACGCGTTGAAGTCGGCGATCGGGCGCAGCGCGACGCCGCTTTCCGCGGCGGCGCGCGCGACGGCCGGCGCGATCTTCATCATCAGCCGCGGATCAAAAGGCTTCGGGATCAGGTACTCGGGCCCGAAACTCAACGCCGCACCTTCGTAGGCCGACGCGACAACATCGTTCTGCTCGGCCTGCGCCAGCTCGGCGATGGCGTGCACCGCGGCGATCTCCATCGTGTCGGTGATCGTCGTCGCGCCGCAGTCGAGCGCGCCGCGGAAGATGTACGGGAAACACAGGACGTTGTTGACCTGGTTCGGGTAGTCGGTGCGCCCGGTGGCCATGATCGCATCGCTGCGCACCGCAGCCACGTCCTCGGGCATGATTTCCGGGTTCGGGTTGGCCAGCGCAAAGATCAGCGGCTGGCGCGCCATCGCGGCGACCATCGCCGGTTTCAGCACCCCGGCCGCCGACAGGCCGAGAAAGACATCGGCGCCTTCGATGACCTCGGCCAGCGTGCGCTGCGAGGTGGCCTGCGCAAATTCGATCTTGTCCGGGTCCATCAGCTCGGTGCGGCCCTTCCAGACCACACCGGCGAGGTCGGTGACCCAGATGTTTTCGCGCGGCACGCCGAGCTTGACCAGCAGGCCCAGGCAGGCCAGCGCCGCGGCACCCGCGCCCGAGGTCACGAGCTTGATCTGTTTGATGTCCTTGCCGACCACTTTCAAGCCGTTGAGCAGCGCCGCGCCGACGACGATCGCGGTGCCATGCTGGTCGTCGTGGAAGACCGGGATCTTCATTCGCGCGCGCAGTTGGCGTTCGACATAAAAACAGTCCGGCGCCTTGATGTCCTCGAGGTTGATGCCGCCAAACGTGGGCTCCAGCGAGGCGATGATCTCGACCAGCTTCTCGGGGTTCTTTTCGTTGATCTCGATATCGAAGACATCGATGCCGGCGAACTTCTTGAACAGCACGCCCTTGCCCTCCATCACCGGCTTGGCCGCCAGCTGGCCGATGTCACCCAGGCCGAGCACCGCGGTGCCGTTGGTCACCACCGCGACGAGGTTGCCGCGTGATGTGTAACGGTAGGCGTTGACTGGATCGGCGACGATTTCTTCGCAGGCCGCGGCGACGCCGGGTGAGTAGGCCAACGCCAGGTCGCGCTGGTTGAGCATCTGCTTGGTCGCGGTGATCGCAACCTTGCCGGGTGTCGGGAACTCGTGGTATTCGAGCGCTGCGCGGCGCAGTTCAGCCCGCTTTTCTTCGTAGTTCGGCATGGGATGTTCTCGATGAAAGAAGGGCGGCGCGGGCTTGGCGCCAACGGGGCGCGGGATTGTAGGTGCGCATCGGTTGGTGGCGGTGACGCCTGGGGCATTGACGGACTGCTTGCACAACGCCACGGCGCTGAGTGTCGTTGTGATTTGCGCCGCCGCCATGAGCGAAACTGCGTAGCAGCCCTGGCGGCGCGCGGCTGAATACTTAGGCGCCATGCCTGCTGCGCCCGATCCCGCTGCCGATCACATGACCGGCACCATGCCAGCGGTGCATGGCGGCCGGCCCGCGCCGGGGCCGGGCGCTGCCGCGGTGCGCTGGCGCAGTTGGCGCCGCCGCGGGCTCTGGTCGGCCTTGGTCTTGCTGCTTGTCGTCGCGCAGTCGGCGCTGCTCTGGCTGACGGCGGCCTACGAATCGGCGCGCGCGCAGGAGCAGACCGAGAACATCGCCATCGAAGCCGCTGCTGATGTCCGCCGTGACGTGCTCGCCGCGCTGCAGCAGGTGCAGGCGCTGGTCTGGAGCGAGGCTTCAGTCGCCGATTGGCCGCAGCGCGCACGCGAGGTGCTGCAAGCGCGGCGCGGGCTTTTGCGCCTGGAGCGGCGCGGCCCGCAGATGCAGGTGCTGGCAGGCGTTGACTCGCCGTTTGGCGCCCCGGTCTTCACCCGCTTGCGCCGCGACGAACTGGACTTTGAAGCCGAGGCCGCCTGTGGCCTCGCACGCCGCGACACGACGCCGGTTTTTTCGCGCAGCTACTTCCTGCCCTTGCCCGAAGGGGTCGGGGTCGAGGTCGCCGAGCTGTGCCTGCCGGTGCGTGCCGGTGCTGCGGAGATCGGTTTTGTCGTCGCCACGGTATCGCTGCCACAACTGCTGGACACGGCCGCATCCGCCGGGTCGGCGCGCAAGTACGAACTGTCGTTTGTCGAAAGCGACGGCGGGCGGCTGGCGCGCGCCGGCAGCGCGCGCGGCCTCGGGGTCTACGTCGCCGAAAGGGTCGTCGAGCTGCCGGCGGCGTCGCTGCAATTGCGTGCCGACAGTGCCGCCGGCCGGCCGAGCCTGCTGCCCAACCTGACACTGTCGCTGGTACTGGGTTTGTCGATCGCGCTTTTTGTGGTCGTGCTGTTGCTGGTGCGGGATGTGCGCCGCCGTGCGCTGGCCGAACATGCACTGGCCGAATCGCTGGCCTTGCGCCAGGCGATGGAGGATTCCTTGTCCACCGGGCTGCGTGCGCGCGATCTCGACGGCCGGGTCAGCTATGTGAATCCGGCGTTTTGCACGATGGTCGGTTTCAGCGCGAATGAGCTGATCGGCCAGGCGGTGCCACCGTACTGGCCGCCGGAGCAAGCCGCCGACTACGGGCGCCGGCAGGGCCAGCGCTTGAGCGTCACACCCGGCGATGCGCGCTCGCGCGAGGGTTTTGAGACGCTGTTCATGCGCCGCGACGGCGAACGCTTTCCGGTCATGATCTACGAAGCGCCGCTGGTCGACGGCCGCGGCCGGCACACCGGCTGGATGAGTTCGGTGCTCGACATCAGCGTGCAGCGTCGCGCCGAGGACCTGTCGCGCCAGCACCTGGAGCGTCTGCAAGCGTCGGCGCGGCTGGCCACGGTGGGCGAGATGGCCTCGTTGCTCAGCCACGAGCTGAACCAGCCGCTGGCCGCGATCGCGAGTTATGCCAGTGGCTCGATGAACATGCTCGACGAGGCGGCGGATGCGCCGCTGTCGGCTGAAACCCGCGGCCTGCTGCAGCACGCGCTGGCGCGGGTGGCCGAGCAGGCCGAGCGTGCCGGGCGCGTGATCAGGAGCGTGCACGACTTCGTGCG
>JAYUSP010000198.1:0-6224 GCA_043755615.1 Betaproteobacteria bacterium | reverse complement strand
CGCAGCGGTGCAGACGGGTCAGCGCAGTGCGGCGCAGACCGCCTTGGGCGTCGAAGCCGGTTACCTGCTGCGCCAGAACCTGTGGCTGTCGGCCGGCGTCAACTTCACCGGCTTTGCCGGCGACGCCGACCTGGTCGGCTACGAATACACCCGCTCGGGTGTTTACCTGCGCCTGCGATTCAAGTTCGACGAGAACCTGTTCAAGAGCCGTGACCGCGACGTCAACCGGAGTCTGGCCCGATGAAACCGACCCTGCCCATCCTTGCCGCCTTGCTGATGGCCCTGTCCGCGCCCGTGCAGGCCCAGGCGCCGACGCAGCTTAAAGCCCCCAGGGAGCGCATCAGCGACGAAGCCATCCAGGCCGACCACCGCGCCTATGAAACCCTGCAAGGCCGCATCAAGGGCCTCAATGACCGTGGTCGCCCGCTGCGCGACTACCACCTGAGCAAAGCGCAATGCTGGCTCGACGTGAGCTTTCACGAGTACTCCCGCAACGACCGCGGCCCGTTCCCGCAGGCCGCGCTGACCGAAAGCGAAAAGCTCATCGCCGGCATGGAGCGTGCAGCCACCGTGCTGCCGATGGACACCCCGCTGGTCGGTGAAGCGGTGACGCTGCGGCCGGACCTGTGGGCGCGCACCGATGCGCTGAAAAGACACCGCGGTTTTCGTTGCGCGCAGCAAAAGCTCGCCTGCGCCGAAGTCGAACTGGTGCATGCGGGCAACGAACATACGCAGCAGCAGTGGCGCCATGCCAAGCCTTATCTTCAGATTGCCGAAGACCTGGTTGCACAAGCGCGTGTGTTGGCCGAGGCCTGCGACCCGCCAGCGCCAGCGCCGGCAGCGGTGCCGGCCCCGGCCGGCATGGCCGCCGTGCCAGCGCCGGCCCCACGCGCACCGGCACCGTTGTTGCCTGCGCCGCTGCCGGCGCAACAGGATGTGCTGTTGGCCGCCCAGGTGGTGTTCAGTTTCGACAAGTCCGGCGCGCGCGACATCCGCCCGTTCAGCGTCGTCCAGCTCGAAGAACTCGTGCAGCGTGTGCAGCGCGAAAAACTCATCGTGCAGTCGATCCGCCTGAGTGGCCACGCCGACCGGCTCAACCGCACCGGCCTGCCCGACTACAACCAGCGGCTGAGCGAAAAGCGCGTACAGACGGTGCGCGCCGAGCTCCGCAAACTCGGCATCGACGACAAACTCGTGAGTACCGATGCCAAGGGCGACAGCAGCCAGGTGCAGGCCTGCCAGGCGCGCTTCAAGTCCAAGCCCGATCTCGAAGAGTGCCTGTTGCCGAATCGGCGTGTCGAAGTCGTGATCAGTGCGCGGCGGCCGTAACCGCCACAGCGCCAAGGCCTGACAAGCCGCGCAGCGGCAGCCCGGCCCGGGCCCGTCATTCGTCGATTTCGAGCAGCAGCTTCCAGGTCGACTCGACGCCAAGGTTGAGCAGCTGCGCGGTCTCGTGCACATCGTCGGGCAGCGCGGCGTTGTCCCAGCCCTGCGCGCTGTGCCGCGCAAGGCGGATCGCCAGCAGCACGTTGCGCACCTGGTTCGAGTTGTTGTGCTGCTGGTCGTCGGTGATGCGCACCAGCACCGCAGGCAGGCGCCAGTGGCTCATCAGACTGTGTTGAAGGTCGGCAAGCTCGACCTTCAGCAACTCACGCTGCACGACGCTGGAGCGCAGCGATGGATCTGTCGCCTGGCGGCGCTGGATGGCCAGCGCCAGGTCAGGGGCGCGCAGCCACAGCAGCAGCTCGGCAAAATCATGCAGCAGCGCCGCGCTGTGGATCAACGCTGCGTCGGGGTCGAGGCGGTGCACCGCAAAGCCGATTGCAAAATTGGCCGCGCGATGTGACCGTGTCAAAACCGCGTTGAATCCAGCCAGCGCTTCGGGCCGGCTGGCGAGCTGGCCTTCGACCGTCTGCAGGCCGCTGAAGGCCCTGAAAAATGGCGTGATGCCCAGCAGCACCAGCGCCGCGGTCACGGTTTCGATATCGGTGCCTTCGCGGCCGCGGCGCAAACCGCCGACATGGGCCAGAAGCTTCAGCGTCATCAGTGGATCGGTGGCCAGGTCTTCGGCCAGCAGATGGGCGTCAACCGCATCTTCGTTGTCGCGGTAGTCGTCGATGATCGCTGCCGTGCGCGCCAGCACCGGCAGCGTTTCGGGCTGGAAACGCGCAGCCCAGCGCGCCAGGTCGGGTGCGGCCTGGGTGATGAAATCGCGGTGGTCGTCGGGCATGGTGGAGAGGGGATCCCAGCCCGGATATCGGGCGCCGCGCGGCGCGACTTGAGCGCCTGCGCCGGGCCGCCTGCGTTGCCGACGCCGCGGCCGCGACTACATCGACAGCATCAGCCCTACGCGCGGGTCGGCGCGGCCGTCGAGCAAGGCGCGGTAGGCCGCTTGCACGGCCGACGCGCCGCGGTCGTTGCGGATCACCAGCCAAGGCGCTGCGGGCTGGTTGGCCGCCGTCATGAAGCCGCCCCAGGCGGTGTTGATGCGCTCCTGCAGGCCGGCACCACCCCAACCCTCGGGCGGCGCCACCAGGCGCTTCTTGATCTGCGCCGGCGCAAAAAACAGCGTCGGCCGCGGGCCCGGCAAACCCGCGCCGGAGCCGATCTCGTCCCAATGTGTGCCGCCCACCGAACAGCTGTAGCGCAGGCTATCGCCGAAGGGCCCGTGGAAGTGGGTGTGGATTTGGCGGCGCAGCGCGGCGTTGCCCGCGAAGTCGACGTAGACGGTCGGCACGGTCGGGTCGATCGATGCCCACGCGTCGTAGCCGAGCACGTCGTCGTAAAGCCCCAAGCCGCGCGTGAAACCGAGGTTGCCCGCTGAGGTCAGGCCGATGCAGCGGGGCGCGCGTGCGCCCGGGTCGGCACCCGCACCCGCGTTGCCGCGGCGCAGCGCAAGGCAATGTGCGGTGCCATAGGCGGTCTTGCTCGACGCGCTGGACAGGATCAGCTGTTGCGCGCCAAAAAACCCGTTGTCTTCGAGAAAATCGTCGATCAGGAAAGAGGTGATGAACAGCGGGCGCAGCACCGCCTGCTGGCCCTCGAGCGCAGCCTCATACGCCGGGTCGTTGCGGCAAAAAAGCAGTTGGTTGTAAACCGCCGCCAGTGGTTGCCGATGTGCCGCGGCGTCGACAAAGCCGTTGGCCGACACGCGCGCCGCGTCGACGACCAGGTGGCTGCCCATCGGCAGGTAGGCGTAGACCCGCTCACCCACCGCCACGCCTTCGGCGCGCGACTCGACAACGACTGCAAAACCCCATACCGGCACACAACCCCAGGCGGCATCGGCGCAGGGGAAAAACTGCCAGTACTTCATGGCCTCGCCAAAAGCGGCGTAGGTGATGTTGTTCGACGTCAGCGCGAAGTGATCGATCTGCAGGCGCACCTGGCCGTCGGCCAGCACGCGGGTGGCGTCGGGGTCGGGCACGGTGTGGGTCTGGCGCAGATCGCTGCGCAGGACTTCGATACGCACGGCTTCGATGGCGGTCGGCATGGCGGGGGCACTCCTGGCCGTCGAAGCACTGACTTCGACGTGGTCGGCAAGATTGGCAAAAGGGCCCGAGCATGCTCGAGCCCCCGCCGGGAGTGTGTCACCGCAGCGACTGCGTTTCTACGGGCGCATCACAGTCGGATCACAGTCGGCGGATCACAGTCGGGTGATGCCGGCGAGCACACCGACGCGCTGCCCGTCGAGGTAGAGCGCGCCTTCAGGCGCGCCGGCCTCGGCATAGAACTCGAGCACCGGTTCGCCGGCAGGCATCGGTTCGGCGCGGACATGCAGGCGTCGCGCCAGCCGGCCGAGCATCGCGCTGGCCAGCCGAAGCAAGCGCGCGGCCCCGCGGCGGCTGCGCGATTCGGCGCGTGGCAGGGCCGGGTGCCGGGTTTCGTAGGCGGGGAATCTCGTCATGATCGTGGCTCCTTGTCGCTGCCCGAAGTGGCGTGGTGCAGCGTCGGGCCCGGGCTTTCAGGGCCTGGGCGGATGAAGGTGTTTGAGCTCGCTGCACAATTGAGCGCCAGCGGCCTGGCGATGGCGGGTTTCGCTGGCGCGGTGGCTGCCGGCCATGCGGCGCAGTCCGGCCATCACAAACGGGTTGCGCGGTTTCAGGGCTTGCAGGTTGATGACTTTTTTCATGGCGATGCTTTCGGTCGTTAGAGGTGGCTGGCGACAAAGCGACGGGGTTTGAAGAGATTCCAAACGAGAAAGGCCCGGGAGCTGGCGCAGCCCGGGCCTTGTGCGATCGAGAGCGAAGCCGGCGCGGTGCTACAGCGGCTGGTGCTCCCCGGCGCGCGGCAGGGTGCCTTGGGCGATGCAAATCAACGGGTTCAGGGTCATCCGACGGTGGAGGGATCTTTGAGTTGCGCAGATGATAAACGAATGCTTATCTTGCGCAAGTGAAATTGTTCCCTAGATCAAGGGGGTTGTGGTGTCGGTGCAGCGGATTTGCCACGCGACAACCGAAGGCGCGGGAGGGGGCGCGGGCGCAGGCGAGTCTGCGAGCGCCCGCGCCGCGACTCAGCGCTTGCGCTTGAGCGGCGCAACGCCGGTCTGGCTGCGCAGCCAGATCGCATGCGCATCGTCGGGCGAAGGCTCGTTGGGGCGCTTCGGCGCTGCCGGCGGCGGTGCCAACACTTCGCCTAGCAACTCGAGCAGGCGCGTGCGGGCGCGCTGCGGGTGGCGCCGGTAGTAGCTGAGCACCAGGCCGACGATAAAACGCTCGTCGTCGTCGCGTGGCGTGCTGCTCGTATCGGGCGTTAGAGGCTCCGTGGCCACCGCGGCATAACGCAGTGCGGCACTGGCGGCGGCCTCGCCTGGCGGGTGGTCCATCCAGCCGGCGGGTTTGCGGCAGCGGCTCTCGAACTGGCGCGCCAGTCGCTCGCCGATCTGGCGCGAGCGGCTCTTGATCTGGCTCCAATAGCTCGGCTGGATCAGCAACTGCTCGGCAAAGCGCCGCTCCAGCCCACGCAGCGTGGCGGCATCGGGGTGCTTGACCGTCTGGCTGACAAATTCGTCGAAAAGCGCCAGCGCATTCAGGTAGCGCGTCTGGGCCAGGTCGACCGGTTCGGGGGCAGGGGACGGCATGTTGCCGATGATAAAGGTCGGTTGCCTGTGGGTTGCCTGTAGGTTGCCTGTGGGTCGCCGCTCGGTTGTGTGTCGGTTGCGTCTCGGTTGTCTGTCGGTTGTCTGTCAATTGCCTGTGGGGTTGCCCTCTACCTGCCTGTCGAAGGCCTTGTGATTGTGATCCCGCGCCAGCGTCAGTCCCTCTACCATGTGCCGATGAATACGCCGCCGAAGTTCACCAAAGAAGTCACCCTGCCCAGCGGCGAGGAGGTGCCGGCGCTTGGCCTGGGCACCTGGCGTATTGGTGAATCGGCATCACGCGCCGACGCCGAGGTGGCAGCGCTGCGGCTGGCAATCGAGATCGGTTACCGCATCGTCGACACCGCCGAGATGTACGGCGCGGGCGGCGCCGAGACCGTGCTCGGCCGGGCCATTGCCGAGGCCGGCCGCGCCGGGCTGGCGCGCGAAAAGCTGTTCATCGTCTCCAAGGCCTTGCCCGAACACGCCGACCGGGCGCGCCTGGTGCAGGCCTGCGAAGACAGCCTGCGTCGCTTGGGGCTGGACCAGATCGATCTCTACCTTCTGCATTGGCGCGGCGGCGTGCCGCTGGCCGACACGATCGACGGGTTTGAGATGCTGCAGCGACGCGGCTGGATCCGGCACTGGGGCGTGAGCAATTTCGACAGCGCCGACATGCTTGAGCTGGACGCAGCGGCGGGCGGCGCGGCGTGCTGCGCCAACCAGGTCTGGTACTCGCTCAGCCAGCGTGGCATCGAGCTCGACCTGCTGCCCTGGCAGCGCGTGCGCCAGATGCCGATGATGGCCTACTGCCCGATCGACCAGGGCGAGCTCGCTGCACATCCTGCGCTGGCCGACATCTCCGAGCGACTGGTGGTCACGCCGGCGCAGGTGGCCCTGGCCTGGGTGCTGGCGCAGCCCGGCGTAATGGCGATCCCGAAGGCCGTGCGCGCCGAACATCTGCACGACAACTGGCGCGCTGCGAGCCTGGTGCTCGGCGCCGAAGACCTGGCCGAACTCGACGCGGCATTTCCAAAACCTCGGCAGCGCACGCCGCTGGCGATGCGCTGAATTTGCGGCGACGCCGGCACCGTGAAGTTCGAGCCGCCGGTTGCGGACCTGCGACTGCGTCTCAATCCTCGTCGCG
>JAYUSP010000197.1:0-6276 GCA_043755615.1 Betaproteobacteria bacterium | reverse complement strand
CAGCCGATGCGCTCGGCTTCGCGCTCGTTGAGCGCGGCGCCGGTGGGCAGGCCGGCATCGTTGACCGCCTGCACCGCAGCGGCCAGGCCGTAGTGGATGAAGGTGTCCATGTGCCGGGCCTCTTTGGCCGGCATCACGTCTTCGACATTGAAGCCCTTGACTTCGCCGGCAAAGCGGCAGGCAAAGGCCGAGGCGTCGAACCTGGTGATGTTGGCGATGCCCGAGCGGCCGGCGACCAGATTGGCCCAGGCCGCATCCACCGAGTTGCCGACCGGGCTCACGAGCCCGAGGCCCGTGACGACAACACGCCGCCTCGTCATCGATACCTCTCAGGCCTTGGGGTGCTTGCTCGCGTAGTCGATCGCAAGCTGCACGGTGGTGATCTTCTCGGCTTCTTCGTCGGGGATCTCGATGCCGAACTCGTCTTCGAGGGCCATTACCAGCTCGACGGTATCGAGCGAGTCGGCACCCAGGTCGGCCACGAAGGCCTTCTCATTGGTGACGTCCGACTCGGGCACGCCCAACTGTTCGGCGATGATTTTTTTTACTCGTGCTTCGATGTCGCTCATGACTCCTCCAGGAGTGGGATACAGAAAACAGCCCGCGATTCTAACGGTGGGGCCAGGGCCGGGGTTCGTGATGGCGGCGTCAGCGTCAATGCTCAAGGTCGACACTCAGGCCAGCGCGGTCAGTTCATGTACATGCCGCCGTTGACGTGCAGCTCGGTGCCGGTGATGTAGCCGGCCAGCGGGCTGGCCAGAAAGGCGACTGCATGCGCCACCTCTTCAGGGCTGCCGAGCCGGCCTAGCGGAATCTGCGCCAGCAACGCGGCGCGCTGCGCTTCGGGCAGGCCGACGGTCATGTCGGTATCGATAAAACCCGGCGCGATGCAGTTGACGGTGACGTTGCGGCTGCCAAGCTCACGCGCCAGCGCGCGGGTCATGCCGGCCACGCCGGCCTTGGCCGCGGCGTAGTTGGCCTGGCCGGCGTTGCCGCTGGCACCGACCACCGAGGTGATATTGACGATGCGGCCGAAGCGCTGCTTCATCATCGTGCGCACCACCGCGCGGCTGAGCGTGAAGACGGCTTTCAGGTTGGTCGCGATGACAGCGTCCCAGTCGGCGTCTTTCATGCGCATCGCCAGCGTGTCGCGGGTGATGCCGGCGTTGTTGACGAGCACATGCAGGCCGCCGTCACGCTTGACGACGGCCTCGATGGCGGCTTCTGAGGCCGCGCCGTCGGTGACATCGAGCTTGATGCCCTGCCCGCCCAGCGGCTGCAATGCCGCGTCGATCGCGGCCGCGCCAGCGTCGGTAGTGGCGGTGCCGATGACCTTGAAGCCGTTCGCAGCGAGGGCCTGCGCGATCGCCCGGCCAATGCCGCGCGTCGCGCCGGTGACGAGCGCGACTTGTTGGTTCTCGCCGGTGACGAGCGCGACTTGTCGGTTCTCGCCGGTGACGAGCGCGACTTGTCGGTTCTCGCCAGTGACAAGCGCGACCTGTGGGCTCGACGCGGACTCGATCATTGCAGCAACCCCTTGGCGTCGGCCAGCGACGCCGGGTCGAACACGCCCGCGCTCTGCGCTTCGGAATCAATGCGTTTGACCAGCCCGGCAAGGACCTTGCCCGGGCCACATTCGAAGATCTGCGCGAGGCCGCGGGCACGCAGCGCCAGTACCACGTCGACCCAGCGCACCGCGCCAAACGCCTGGCGGAACAGGGCTTCGCGGATCGCCCCCGGATCGGTTTGCACCTGGGCGTCAATATTGTTCACGACCGCAATCTTCGGCGCGGCGAGGTTCACCGTGGCCAGGCGATCACGCAAAACCAGCGCCGCCGGTTTCATCAGCGAAGAATGAAAAGGCGCCGACACCGCGAGCAACAAGGCGCGCTTGGCACCCGCCGCCTTGAGCAGCTCACAAGCCTTGTCGACCCCAGCCTTGGTGCCGGCGATCACGGTCTGTTTGGGGTCGTTGTAGTTGGCCGCCTCGACGACTTCACCCGTGGCGGCTGCGGCCTGTGCGCAGCCCTCGCGCACCGCCGCGGCGTCCAGACCCAGGATCGCGGCCATCGCGCCCACACCGACCGGCACTGCGTCTTGCATCGCCTGCGCGCGCAAGCGCACCAGCGGCAAAGCGTCGCTCAAGCTCAACGCGCCGGCAGCGACCAGCGCGCTGTATTCGCCAAGCGAATGGCCGGCCACTGCCGCCGGCTCGTCGCCGCCTTCGGCCCGCCAGGCGCGATAACAGGCAATCGCCGCGGTGAGCATCACCGGCTGGGTGTTGGTCGTCAGGTCGAGCGCTTCTTTTGGGCCGGCGTGGATCAGCTGCGCGAGATCTTCACCCAGCGAGGCGGAAGCTTCGTCGAGCGTGGCGCGCACCGCCGGGTGCCCGCCCCAGGCGTCGAGCATGCCCACCGACTGCGAGCCCTGGCCGGGGAAGACAAACGCAAAGGGCTTCATGGGGACGACGGCATTCTTTGCGGTGATTCGATGCGGCGATTCGGTTGCGGTCGGCAGCTCAAAAATCGAGCAGCGCGGCGCCCCAGGTGAAGCCGCCACCGACCCCTTCGAGCATCACCGTGTCACCACGCTGGATGCGACCGCTGCGCACCGCGACATCCAGCGCCAGCGGCACCGATGCGGCTGACGTATTGCCATGTTCGTCGACCGTGACGACGAGTTTATCGAGCGGCAGCTTGAGCTTCTTTGCAGTGCCCTGCATGATGCGGATATTCGCCTGGTGCGGGATCAACCAATCGATATCGGCCTCGCTGCGGCCGGCCTTGGCAAGCACCGACCGCGCTACCGATTCGAGCACGTTGACGGCCAGCTTGAACACCGCCGGGCCGTCCATCTTGAGCAGCGGGTCGCCGAGCACGCGCCCGCCGGCCACCGTGCCCGGCGTGCACAGGATGCCGGCATGGCGGCCGTCGGCATGCAGCTCGGTGGCCAGGATGCCGGGGGTGCTGCTGGCCTCGAGTACCACCGCGCCGGCGCCGTCGCCGAACAAGACGCAGGTCGTGCGGTCTTCAAAATCGAGGATGCGCGAGAAGACTTCGGCACCGATCACCAGCGCGCGGCTTGCAGCACCGGTGCGGATCATCGAGTCGGCCACCGCCAGCGCATAGACAAAACCCGAGCACACCGCCTGCACGTCAAACGCCGGGCAGCCGGTAATGCCGAGCTTGTGCTGCAACAGGCAGGCGGTCGACGGAAAGATCATGTCCGGCGTCGACGTGGCGACGATGATCAGATCGATCTGGGTGGCTTGCAGGCCGGCAGCTTCGATCGCGTGGCGCGCGGCGGGCAGCGCCAGGTCGCTGGTATTCACGCCGTCATCGGCGAAGTGGCGGGCGCGGATGCCGGTGCGCTCGACGATCCATTCGTCGCTGGTTTCAACGCCGCGCGCGGCCAGCACCTCGGCCATCTGCAGGTTGCTCAAGCGCCGCGGCGGCAGGTAGCTGCCGGTGCCGGTGATGCGTGAAAAGCGGGGAGCGGTCATGCGGCGCGATGGCGACTGGTTGTGGCGACTGGTTGTGGCGGCGGGGTGGCGATCGAGGTTGCGACAACTATGCCGTGGTCACGGCCGGCGCCGTGGCTGCAGCAGCACCTGGCAAGGCCAGCAAGGTCTCGGCAATACGGTCGTGGACACGGTCGAGCAGGCGGTTTCGCGCCGCATCATAAGCGCGCGCCAGCGCGTTTTCGAACGCAAAGGCATCCGCCGAACCGTGGCTCTTGAAGACCAGCCCGCGCAGGCCCAACAATGCCGCGCCGTTGTAGCGCCGGTGGTCGACACGCGCCTTGAAGTGGTTCAGCACCGGCAGTGCAACCAGGGCCGCCAATCTGGCGTAGACGCCACGCGTGAACTCTTCGCGGATGAAGTCGCCCATCATCGAAGCCAGCCCTTCGGAGGCCTTGAGCATCACGTTGCCGACAAAACCGTCGCAGACGACGATATCGGTGCTGCCCTTGAAGATATCGTTGCCTTCGACGTTGCCATGAAAATTGATGATCCCGGCGGCTGACGCGGCACGCAGCAACTCGGCCGTGGCCTTGATCGTCTCGCTGCCCTTGATGTTTTCTTCGCCGATATTGAGCAGGCCCACCGTGGGTTCGTCCTTGCCGTCGATGGCGGCCACGAGCGCGCTGCCCATCACCGCAAACTGCAACAGTTGGTCGGGGGTGCAGTCGACATTGGCACCGAGGTCGAGCACGGTCGTGAAGCCATCGCGGCGGTTGGGCATCACCGCGGCAATCGCCGGGCGGTCGATGCCGTTGAGAGTCTTGAGCACATAACGCGCCACCGCCATCAGCGCGCCGGTATTGCCCGCCGAAACGCAGGCGTGGGCAGCGGCTGCAACGCCATCACCCGGCTTGACCTGGGCGATCGCGACGCGCATCGAAGAGTCGCGCTTCTTGCGCAACGCAACTTCGAGCGGGTCGTGCATCTCGACGACCTCGCTGGCCACGACCAGAGTACAGCGGGGCCAGCCGCGGGCGACGGCAAGCGCGGCTTCGGTGCCCACGAGCAGCAGCTCGGCAGCGGGATGTTTGGCGATGAAAGCGCGGCAGGCCGGCAGCGTCACCGCCGGGCCATGGTCGCCGCCCATGCAATCCACCGACAGCCGCACCAGCGGCAGCGGTTCAGGCGCGGTGTGCATCAGCGCGGCAGGTTTCAGCAGGCGCGCAGGCGCTGCTCTTTGTCCTGCTCAGGCTTGGCAGCCCGCGCTCGCGCTTGCAAGCGCTCGCCCCTTCGCAGGCGGCGAGCAGCGCGCAGGCGCTGCTCTTTGTCCTGCTCAGGCGTCGGCCTTGGTCTTGAAGACCTTGCGGCCACGGTAAAAGCCAGTCGGGCTGATGTGGTGGCGCAGATGGGCTTCGCCGGTGGTCGATTCGACCGCCGTGCCCGGCGTCACCAGGGCATTGTGCGAACGGTGCATGCCGCGCTTGGACGGCGATTTTTTGTTTTGCTGGACGGCCATGAAAACTCCTGGGGCGCGCTGGCGGTGGCCGAGTCGGCACCTGGCGAAAAGCCTGCAAGTATAACAGGCTCAGCGGGTCGGTTTCTTCAGCGCCGCCAGCGCGGCAAAGGGATGCGGCAGGCCCTCGTCGTCCGCGGCGGCATCGGCCTCAAAGTCAGCATCCGCTTCGCCGGCATAGGCCAGGGGCTGCGGGCAGGTCTCGTGCCGCGGCACGATCGGCAGGGCCAGAATCAGTTCGTCCTCGATCATCTCGGCAAGCTTCAACGACCGTGGCAGCGCAAGTACGTCTTCGGCGTCCTGCTCTTCGTCCAGGCGCTCGGCCAGCGCTTCGTTGGCTACAAAACGCAGCGTGGTGTCGACCTCGATCGGCAGCGCCGCCGGTTGCAGGCAGCGCTGGCAGGTCAGCCAGACTGTCGCCTGCGCGCGCAAGTGCAGGCGCATTTCCGGCGCGCCGCTGCCGGCCTCGCGCCACAGACCCTGCGCTGCCCAACGCACATTGGCGCCGGCGCCATCGGCCGGCTGTACGACAGCGTCGGCCAGCCGGGCCAGCCCGGCCAGCGGCAGCACACCTTCGAGCTGCGCGCGCGCCCGGGCAAATGCGGCCACGTCCAGGCGTGCAGGGTCGAAGCGCTGGGCGGTCATGGCCGCAGTGTAGAGGCGCCCGCCGGTGCGGCTGTGGCGCGGTGGCAGCACCGTTGTGCGCGGTTGCGCCGCGCCCGGGTCGTGCCGGTCGCGGTTGTGGCATCCCAGCGGTCGGCGGCCAATGCACCACAGCGACAATCGTCGCCATGCCGACCCCGCCGCCACCGCACCCACCGCACCCACCGCACCGACCGCAGCCAGCGCTCGTCCTGGCATCGACATCGCGCTACCGGCGCGAGTTGCTCGCGCGCCTGCACCTGCCCTTCGACGTGCAGGCTCCCGGCGTCGACGAAACCGCCCTGCCCGGCGAGCTGCCGGCTGCGCTGGCTCAACGCCTGGCACTGGAAAAGGCACGCGCGGTGGCGCGGCTGCGGCCGGACGCGGTGGTCATCGGCTCCGACCAGGTCGCCGACCTCGACGGTGCGGCAATCGGCAAACCCGGCAGCCACGCCAACGCCGTCGCGCAGTTGCGGCACATGAGCGGGCGGCGTGTGGTCTTCCAGACCGCCGTCGCGGTGGTCTGCCTGCGCCGCGCTTTCGAGGCGCTGCGGCTGGCGTCGGTGATCGTGACCTTCAGGCGCTTGAGCGATGACGAGATCGAAAACTACCTGCGCGCCGAAGAACCCTACGACTGCGCTGGCAGCGCCAAGAGCGA
>JAYUSP010000196.1:0-21268 GCA_043755615.1 Betaproteobacteria bacterium | reverse complement strand
CCTCGGCCTTGGTCATGGCCACGGCGTTGATGAGCGCCGCCTCGGTATGCACAACACGCATGCCGCGTCCGCCGCCGCCGCCCGCGGCCTTGATGATGACCGGGTAACCCACGCCTCTGGCGATGCGCCGCACCTGGACCGGATCGTCGGGCAGCTCGCCTTCGGACCCCGGCACGCAGGGAACGCTCGCCTTGATCATGGCGTTCTTGGCCGACACCTTGTCGCCCATCAGTCGGATCGATTCGGGCGTCGGCCCGATGAACTGAAAGCCGCTGCGCTCGACCCGTTCGGCGAAATCGGCGTTCTCGCTCAGGAAACCATAGCCCGGGTGGATCGCCTCGGCATCGGTTACCTCGGCCGCTGAGATCAGGGCCGGCATGTTCAGGTAGCTCAGGCTTGATGCCGCTGGACCGATGCAGACCGCCTCTTCGGCCAGCTTGACGTACTTGGCCTCGCGGTCCGCTTCGGAATAGACCATCACCGCCTGCACACCGAGCTCGCGACAGGCGCGCTGGATGCGCAGGGCAATCTCGCCTCGGTTGGCCACCAGTATTTTCTTGAACATGAGTGTGCGCTTGCTTTTGCCAATCTCTTTGAATATCGTCTATTCAATGATGAAGAGTGGTTGACCATACTCGACCGCCTGCCCGTTCTCGCACAGGATCTGGCGGATCGTGCCGGATTTGTCGGCTTCGATCTCGTTGAGGATCTTCATGGCCTCGATGATGCAAACCGTCTCGCCCTGCTTGATCGGGCTGCCGATCTGAACGAATGCCGCCGCACCGGGACTGGCGGAGCGGTAAAAGGTGCCCACCATCGGTGATTTGACGGCATGGCCGGTTTCCTCGGCGGGTGTCGGGACGGATGGGGCGCTGCCGTTGCCAGGCGCACTCGCCGCGCTGGGCGCTGCCGCCTGGGTCGGCGCGCTGGCGTACGTTATGTTCTGTGCCGCACTTTGGGCTGGCGCCACGCTGCCCTTGACGATGCGCACCTTGCCTTCGGCCTCGGTGATTTCGAGCTCCGAGACGTTTGACTCTGAGACCAGGTCAATCAAGGTTTTGAGTTTTCTGAGGTCCATGGCGTCTCCAACGATTTTCTTCTGAGGCGACGAATTTACCCTATGAAACGTCAAAATCTCCCATCTAGCGGCAAATTACTTTCTTTTTGCCACTCGACAAAAGACGTCAGAATTGCCCATGTGGCCAAGGGGCGGGCCCAGGCCGAGGCTTGTGTCAGGCTTCGATTTGGCTCCAGGCTTGCAGGTCCTGCGCCAACAGCTTGCCCATCTTGCGCCTTGCGACCCGGCCACTGCCGGCGAAGAAAACGGTGAACGGAAGCCCGCCGCTTAAATTGCCCAGATCGCGGCTCAGCGTGATGCCCTCAGACGGACCCATCGCGAGCGGATAGTGGATCGTGACCCGGCGCAAAAAGGCCTCCACGGCATCTTGCTTGTCCAGCGCAATTCCAAGAACTTGATGACGTTTAGATTTATTTTCAAGATAAAAAGCATCGATTAGCGGCATTTCCTCAATACATGGTGGGCACCAGGTGGCCCAGAAATTGACCAACAGTGGTTGCCCGCGCAGCGTCTTGGTCTCGATCATGCGGCCGTCCGTCAGCAAAAGCTTTTGACCCCAAAACTTTCCCTCGGCGTCAGATTCGGCATCCGGCTCGCGCCAGCGATTCAGAGACCACCCCGCGGCCAGTCCAAGCAACGCGGCAGCGCCACCGGCCAAGGCCAAGCGCCTGCGCGATGGCCCCGAGACAGCAGGACTTGGCTGCGTCGCATCGGTCGCGTCAACCATTCTGAGCGTCCTCGACCAAGCGCAGCAACTGGGTGGCGTCGCCGCGCGGCGTACGGCCCTGGCGGTTGGCCCGCAAGCCGCCGCGGATCAGGTCGTAGTCTTTGATGCTCAAAAAGATGTCAACTTCCTCACCCAGCTCATCGCTTCGATCCAAAAAATGAATGGTGCCGACATCGTCCATGCTTGAGGCTCGATCCCTGTGGGGTTGCAACCCCAGCCCCATATTGACCAGCGCGATTTGCGCCAGCTTCGCGTCGTCGCAGAAAAGGTCGAGCTGAATGCCCGAGAGCCGGGTGGCGGTGCCGTTCCAAACCGCGCCAGCCAGGTGCGGGCGAAATGGCGACAAGCGCTCCATCCACAGCAGGGCCAGGCGGCGCAAGGCCAGCAGTTCGGCGGGTTGGGTTTGGCCGTGAAACAAACTCAGGTGTTCGCGCACGGCCGCTTCGATTTCCTGGTTGTCCGGCAGGGCCACGCGCTGCGCGCCTGCGCAATCGCGCGCGGCCCGACGCTTGGCGGCGCCGTAATCCAGACCGTCCTCGACCACCCAGCGCGCGGCGCTGGCGGCGATTTCAGAGCGCAGATCATGCATGCCGGGATTCTGCACCGGCGCGCGCGGGCAGATGGCCACCGGGGATCTGATCCAAAGCCCGGCAGGTTCCTAAAATCGCGCGCCATGCACATCCATATTCTGGGCATTTGCGGCACCTTCATGGGCGGGTTGGCGGCGCTGGCCCGCGAAGCCGGGCATCGCGTCACCGGCTGCGACACGGCCGTCTACCCGCCCATGAGTGAGCAGCTGCGTGCCCTGGGCATCGAACTGATCGAGGGCTACGCACCCGACCAGTTGGCGCTCAGGCCCGATGTGTTCGTCGTCGGCAACGTGGTGTCGCGTGCCCGCTTGGCCGATGGGCTGCCGCGCTACGCGTTGATGGATGCGATCCTGGACGCGGGCGCGCGCTACACCAGCGGACCGCAATGGCTGGCCGAGAACATCCTGCGCGGGCGCCATGTGCTTGCGGTGGCGGGCACCCACGGAAAGACCGGCACCACCTCGATGCTGGCCTGGATCCTGGAAAACGCGGGTCAACGGCCTGGCTTCCTGATCGGCGGGATTCCAATGAATTTCCCGGTTTCCGCCCGATTGGGCGCGGCCTCGCCTTTTGTCATCGAAGCCGACGAATACGACACGGCCTTCTTCGACAAGCGCAGCAAGTTCCTCCATTACGCGCCGCGCACCCTGGTGCTGAACAACCTGGAGTTCGACCACGCCGACATCTTCGACGACCTGGCCGCCATCGAACGCCAGTTTCAGCACCTGCTGCGCATCGTGCCGCCCAGCGGCCGGGTGATCGCCAACGCAGACGACGCCAACCTGCGACGCGTACTGCAGGCGGGATGCTGGAGCGAGATCGAACGCTTTGGCGCAACGCTTGGCGACTACAGCCTGGACGGCGCGCCCGACGACTTTGAAGTCTTGCGGCGCGGGCTGCCGCAGGGGCGGGTACGTTGGGGCCTGTCGGGCCAACACAACCAAATGAACGCGCTGGCCGCCATCGCCGCCGCAGCGCATGTGGGCGTACCCGCGGCGCAGTCGGCAGCAGCGCTGACCGGCTTCAAGAACGTCAAGCGGCGCATGGAAATACGAGGCGTCGCGGGCGGCGTCACCGTCTACGACGACTTCGCGCACCACCCGACCGCCTTTCGCCTGACGCTGGAAGGACTGCGCCGCAAAGTCGGCCAGCACGCGCGCATCCTGGCCGTGTTCGAGCCGCGCACCAACACCATGCAGCGCGGCGAAATGAAAGCTTTGCTGGCCTCCAGCCTGGAGTCTTGCGACCTGGCTTTCTGCCATGCCGAGGGCCTGGGCTGGGACCCGGCGCAGGCTCTGTCGCCGCTGGGCGCGCGTCTGCATGTGAGCCATTCGATCCCCGAACTGGTGGACCTGGTCTGCGCACAAGCGCGCGACGGCGACCATGTGCTGTGCATGAGCAATGGCGGCTTTGGCGGCGTCCACCAAAAACTTCTGGACGCGCTGGCACACCGCTGAAGCCCGGCGTTTCGCCGCGCCAGCATCGGCTCCCTCCCGTTTTCGCTCCTTCCCGCCTCTGGGGAAGGTTGGGATGGGGGTCGGCGCGCTGCGGAGGTTGGGTCGGCCCAGGGTGCAGGACGAGCGTTGCGCCTGGTGCCCGGTATGCTGGTCAACGCCCCTTGCGCCTGGCCAGCACGCTGTCGGCCAGTGTCTGCAACAGCGCGGCTGAATCGTCCCAGCCCAGGCAGGCGTCGGTGATGCTCTGGCCGTAGGCAAGCTGTACCGGGTCGTCCTTGCCGGGGCTGAACTTCTGGGCGCCGTCGACGAGATGGCTTTCGACCATCGCGCCGAAGATGCAGCCCGAGCCAGCGGCGACCTGGGTGGCGACATCACGCGCAACGTCGATCTGGCGCCGGTGCTGCTTGCTCGAATTGGCGTGGCTGAAATCAACCATCAGCCGGCAGTCGAGTTTGGCGGCTTCGATCTCGGCGCAGGCCGCAGCGACGCTGGCGGCGTCGTAGTTGGGGGTCTTGCCGCCGCGCAGGATGACATGGCAGTCCTTGTTGCCCTTGGTCTCGACGATCGCGACCTGGCCGTTTTTGTGCACCGACAAAAAATGGTGTGGCCGCGCCGCCGCCTGGATCGCGTCGATGGCGATGCGGATATTGCCGTCGGTGCCGTTCTTGAAGCCGATCGGTGCGCTCAGGCCCGAGGCCAGCTCGCGGTGGACCTGGCTTTCAGTCGTGCGCGCGCCGATCGCGCCCCAGCTGATCAGGTCGGCGATGTACTGCGGGCTGATGGTGTCGAGAAACTCGCCTGCCGCGGGCACGCCGAGGCGGTTGATTTCCAGCAGCAGTTGGCGCGCGATGCGCAAACCTTCGTGGATGCGGTAGCTGGAGTCGAGATAAGGGTCGTTGATGAGGCCCTTCCAGCCGACCGTGGTGCGCGGTTTTTCGAAATACACCCGCATCACGACTTCCAGCGTGCCGGCGTGGCGCGCGCGCTCGGCCTTGAGACGCTCGGCGTAGTCGAGCGCGGCTTTGGGGTCGTGGATCGAGCAGGGGCCGATGATCACCAGCAGGCGGTCGTCGGTGCCGCGCATGATGTTGTGCACCGCGCGACGGGTATCGCCAACGAGCGTCTCGACCGGCGTGCCGGCGATCGGGAAAAACCGGATCAGGTGCTCCGGCGGCGGCAGCGGCGTCACGTCCTTGATCCGCTGGTCGTCGATTTGGCTCGTCTTCTCGCTGAGCGCATACCAACCGTCGGTGGTCGGGTTGCTGGTGCTGCGGTTGGGCATGAGGGGCTCCTGAAAGTGGTCGCTCTGAAAACAAAAAACCGCCGGGGCTGCCGGCGGTTTTGGGGGTGAATCGCGTTGATTCGACTTACGCGTTTGCCTCTCCAGCCGCCAGACGGGGCGAGAACCAGAAGTACGCAAAATAAAACGACGCGGGGCAATGCATCGCCGCAATGTAGCACGGCGTTTTCTCGGCGACGCGGTTCGGTCCGCGGCACCGCCGGCCGCTCGCTTTGCCGCTCGGTTCGTCGCTCGGTTCGTCGCTCAGTTTGCCGCTCAGTCCGCGGTTCACCGTTTGATCGTGAGCTTGCGCGTGCTGCCGTCGCGCTGCCACTTGCAGTCGCCAGTGGCGCTGGTCGGGCTGCTGCCGATGTACATGCCGCTGCAGGTAAAGCTGTCGGCGGACGGGCTGCCGGGTGCAAACCGGCAGTCGAGGTCGACCGAGCCGAACATTGCGGGCATCGCATCACATTCGAGGCGTGCGCCGCCGCCGGCAACGCCGGTGACGGCGTAGCTGGTTTCGCCATCGGCCCGCTGCTGCGGCGACTGCGGCTTGGGCTGAAAGTCCAGCGTCCAGCCCTCGGCGCTGGTCCAGCGTCCGCTCAGATCGGGCGGCGCGTCGTTGCAAGCGCGAACCATCAAGAAGACCAGCAGCAGCACGGTCAAGCCCAGGCCGAGCAGGATCCGCCTGGCCCAGGTCAGGCCGGTGCGCATCCCGGATTCGATGCGGCTGCCCAGTGCCGGGCCGGTGCCGGTGGCGGGCGATGCCAGTGACGGCGCGCTGGCTGATCGAGGTGATGCTGCGGGCGCAGCCCACGGCGGCGGCGCGGTCGCCTCGACGGCAAGCTGCGGCCGCAGCGCGGCGACCAAGGCGTCGACATCGCGCGGCCACTGCGCATCGGCCAGGCGAATCGCCTGCCGGCGCACCAGCGCTTTCAGGTCGTCGGGCAACACGCCGGCCGGCGGCAGGTTGCTGCGCTCGAGCAGCACCGGGATCACGCGGATGCCGCGCTGCAGCGCGCGTGAAATCTCCTGGCGCACCCAGTCATCCGGCTCGTCGAGGCGGCGTGCGCCCGACTGGGCGTCACGCAGCTCGAGCCACTGCGGCCCAATGACCACCAGCATGATCGCGCAGGAGGCCAGTGCGCCATCCAGGGTGTCGATGAAATCGGCGCCGGCTTCGATATCTTCGATATCGCGGAAGATGTGGCGGTCACCGAACTCGCGCACCAGCGCGTCGGCCAGGCGGCCGGCCGCATGCTGCGAGTCGCTGCGCCGGTAGCTGATGAAGATGCCGTCGTTCACGCCAGCGCGGTGTCCGGTGCGCGGCAAACAAGCGGCTCGCCGTGACGCGACATCAACAGCTTCAGCGACTGTCGCATCAACGAACTCAGGCAGTTCCGCCCACCGTCAGCCGCTCGATGCGCAGCGTCGGCTGGCCGACACCGACTGGCACGCTCTGGCCTTCCTTGCCACACACGCCGACACCGGTGTCGAGCTGCATGTCGTTGCCGATCATGCTGACGCGGGTCAGCGCGTCGGGGCCGTTGCCGATGATCGTCGCGCCTTTGACTGGGTACTGGATCTTGCCGTTTTCGACCCAAAACGCTTCGCTGGCGGAGAAGACAAATTTGCCGCTCGTGATGTCGACCTGGCCACCACCAAAATTGGTCGCATACAGGCCCTTGCGGATGCTGGCCACGATTTCGCCTGCGGCCTTGTCGCCGCCGAGCATGTAGGTGTTGGTCATGCGTGGCATCGGCACATGGGCATAACTCTCGCGGCGGCCGTTGCCGGTGGGTTTGACGCCCATCAGGCGCGCGTTGAGGCCGTCCTGGATATACCCGCGCAGGATGCCATCTTCGATGAGCACATTGCGCTGCGTCGCGCAGCCTTCGTCGTCGATATTGAGCGAGCCGCGGCGGTCGGCGAGCGTCCCGTCGTCGAGCACGGTGACGCCCTTGGCGGCCACGCGCTGGCCGATGCGGCCGGCAAAGACACTTGAGCCCTTGCGGTTGAAGTCACCCTCGAGCCCGTGGCCGACGGCCTCGTGCAGCAGCACACCGGGCCAGCCGGGGCCGAGCACGACCGTCATCTCGCCGGCGGCGACCGGGCGGCTTTCGAGGTTGGTCAGCGCGGCCATGACGGCCTGGTCGACGTAACTGGCGATCACCGCGTCGGTGAAGTACCCCAGGCCAAAGCGGCCACCGCCACCGGCCGAACCAACTTCGCGGCGGCCGTTTTGCTCGGCAATGACGGTGACGTTCAGGCGCACCAGCGGGCGCACGTCGGCGGCGCGGGTGCCGTCGGCGCGGGCCACGAGCACGACGTCGTATTCGGCGCCGACACTGGCCATGACCTGCGCCACACGCGGGTCCTTGGCACGCGCAAGCTGCTCGACCTTGGCCAGCAGCGCCACCTTCTGCGCACTGTCGAGCGTGCCGATCGGGTCGGCGGGCGCATACAGGCTGCGCGCCGCGGCGATGCGCGGCTTGCGCGCCGCGACTTTGACGCGGCGCTGCTCGCCGGCCGCAGCGATGGTGCGCACAGTGCGAGCAGCGTCAAGCAGCGAACCCTCGGAGAGGTCGTCGGAGTATGCGAAAGCGGTTTTTTCGCCGGCCACGGCGCGCACGCCGACCCCCTGGTCGATGCTGAAGCTGCCACTCTTGACGATGCCTTCTTCGAGGCTCCAGCCCTCGTGGCGCGTGGTCTGGAAATACAGGTCGGCGTCGTCGATGCGGTGTTCGCCGATCAAGGCCAAAGCGCGTGCGATCGTGGTTTCGTTCAGACCAAAGGGCTCGAGCAGCAGCGCGCTGGCCGTGGCCAGGCGCTCGATCGTGGGTTCGCGGGAAATCATGGCGGTCGGCTTCGTGGCGGCGGGGGTCCATTCTAGGAGTGCCGTCGCTGCCGCTCTTCACGCATCTTTACTGGCGGCTGATGCGGGTGCGGTGCGCGCATCGCGCGGCGCGACCTTGTACTCTCGCGGCCGCGCCGAATCCGAAGGCGCCGTAACGGGCAAGCAGCGTCACCGCCGGCACTACAAACAGAAGCACGCCAGCCGTAAAACGTCTACCGCCAAAAAACACGACGCTCGACCACGACCACGGCGCTGCGGCAATGGAGTCCATCAAGGACTTGTCAGGCCCCGGCGTCAGCACCGCGCCAGGTCAGCGCCATGGCGTACAGCGTGTTGCGCGGTGCGCCGCTCAACTCAGCCGCTAGGGCTACCGCCTGCTTCAGCGGCAACTCGCGCAACAGCACCCGCAGCGCGCGCTGGGTGTCCTCGCTGACGGGCGGCGCTTCGTCGGCGGCAACCGGCGCGAGCGCATGCAGCACGAGCACAAACTCGCCGCGCAGCCGGTTGGCATCGGCAGCCAGCCAGGCCGGCAGGCCAGCGGCGGCGCAGGTCATCACCGTCTCGAACTGTTTGGTCAGTTCGCGGCACAAGGTGACGCGGCGCCGTGGTGCGGCCACCGCCAGCGCTTCGACAAACGACTCGATGCGATGCGGCGCCTCGAACAAGACCTGCGTCGACGGGTCTTGTGCTGCCGACTGCAAAGCGGCCTGCCGCACGGCGCCCTTGGCCGGCAGAAAACCGATAAATCGGAATCCCGCGCCGACACCATCGCCAGCGACGCTGAGCGCCGCGGTCGCGCTGCTCGCGCCCGGGATTGGCAGCACACGAAATCCCGCCGCGGCAACCGTCGCGACGAGCACCGCGCCGGGGTCGGATATCGCCGGCGTGCCGGCATCGCTGACATAGGCCACGCGCTGGCCGGCGGCAAGCTGTTCGCACACCCGCTGCGCGGCGTTGACTTCGTTGTGCGCGTGCAGCGCAAACAATGGCTTGTCCAGGCCAAGATGGCGCAGCAGCGCGCCGCTGCCGCGGGTATCTTCGCAGGCCACTGCGTCGACGGTGGCCAGCACGTGGATCGCGCGCAGGGTCAAGTCGGCGAGGTTGCCGATCGGGGTTGCCACCACGTACAGAGCGCCGGCGGGATACTGCTGGCCACTGGCAGCGGCCGCGGCGGTGAGCAGCAGTTGGGGGTTGTGGATGGTCAAAGCGATGGGGGACGAAGCCGAGGCGCGGGCGCTGCAGCACCTGCAGCATCACGGCCTTGAGCTTGTGCAGCGCAATTATCGGGTCGCCCGCGGGCCGGGCCGCGCTGGCGGCGAAGTCGACCTGGTGATGCGCGACCGTGACGGCACGCTGGTGTTTGTCGAAGTCCGCGCCCGCAGCGGTGCCGCGCAAGGCGGCGCGGCGGCCAGCGTGGGTGCGACCAAGCAGCGCCGCCTGATCTTTGCCGCGCGGCACTTTCTGCTGCGCCTGCCCACGCTGCCGCCTTGCCGATTTGATGTTGTCGCCATCGACGCCGGCACGCTGGAGTGGATTCGCGCCGCGTTTGATGCCGCTTGACCACAAGCACCGCCAGCGCCACAACGGCAGTCGCGGCCGCAGCGCCGCGCCGACGGAACCGGCGCGTGCCAGACCCTGTCATATGATCCATGTCCATGCTCGAACAACGCATCCAGCAGCAGTTTTTCGAGAGCGCCGACTTGCAGAACCAGGCCGCCGCAAGCCTCGCGCGGCCGGTTGCCGTCGCGGCACAGGCCCTCGTCGAATGCCTCACGGCGGGCGGCAAATTGCTGGTCAGCGGCAGTGACGCCGGGGCCATGCTGGCGCCGGTTTTTGCAAGCGCGCTGACCGGGCGCTTCGAGCGCGACCGCCCACCGTTGGCGGCGATGGCGCTGCGCGACGACGGCCTGAGCAGCGTCGCGCAGCAGGTCAGCGCGGTTGGCCAACCCGGGGACGTGCTGCTGCTGGTGGACACCCTCGGTGCCAGCGAGCGCTTGTTGCAAGCGGCCGCGGCGGCGCACCAAAACGATATGACGGTGGTCGTGCTCACCGGCCCCGCCGGCGCCAACTGGGCAGCCGAGCTGGGCGAAACCGACGTCACGATCGCGGTGCCCCACGAGCGCGCCGCGCGCATCGCCGAAACACATCTTCTCGTGCTGCATTGTTTGTGCGATGCAGTCGACCTTCAACTCATGGGTGAACAGGAAAGTGCATGAAAAGCTCAACCGCACGGAGTGGATGTTTCACGCGCAGGACCGGCGCGATGCTTGTCGTGATCAGTGCCGCCACCTTGCTGATGGCCTGCGCGCCACTGCTGCTGGGCGGGGCGATGGTCGGCGGCGCGCTGATGGTCATCGACCGGCGCAGCTCGGGCGCGCAGGTCGAAGACCAAGCCATCGAGCTCAAGGCCGCGCAACGCATTCGCGAGGCGACCGGCGAACGTGGGCATGTCAATGTGACCAGCTACAACCGGATGGTGCTGCTCACCGGCGAGGTCGCCAGCGACGCCGACCGTAGCGCGGCCGGGCAGGCCGCGACGCGGGTTGAAAATGTGCGTTCGCTGGTCAACGAGCTGGCTGTGATGGGCAACAGCTCGCTCACTGCGCGCTCCAGCGATGCGATCATCTCCGGCCGCGTCAAGGCCGCCTTCATCGACGCCAAGGACTTGCAGGCCAACGCGCTGAAGGTGGTCACCGAGCGCGGTGCGACCTACCTGATGGGGCGTGTCACCGAGCGCGAAGCCAGCCGCGCCACCGAGGTCGCGCGCGAGATCAGCGGCGTGCAGAAAGTGGTGCGTGTCTTTGAGCTGATGAGCGAGCAGGAGCTCGCCGACCTGCAAAAGAAGGCCGCGCCGACGCCGAAATAGTGCCCGCGGCGCAGGGCAGCCAGCGAAAGCGTTACTTCAACCGGGTGACCAGGCTTGAGGTATCCCAGCGGCCGCCGCCAGCGGCCTGCACGTCGGCGTAGAACTGGTCGACGAGGGCCGTCACCGGCAGCGTGCTGCGGTTGCGGCGCGCTTCGGCGAGCACCAGGCCGAGATCCTTGCGCATCCAGTCGACGGCGAAACCAAACTCGAACTCGCCGGCGACCATCGTCTTGCCGCGGTTGTCGAGCTGCCAGCTCTGTGCAGCGCCCTTGCCGATGACGTCGAGTACAAGGGTCATGTCCAGGCCTGCGTGGCGGCCGAAGGCAACCGCTTCCGACAGGCCCTGCACCAGGCCGGCGATCGCGACCTGGTTGCACATCTTGGCCAGCTGCCCGGCACCGGGCGGGCCGATCAGCGTCACCGCTCGCGAAAAGGCCATCGCAACCTGACGCATGCTCTCGAAGGCCTCACTGTAGCCACCACACATGACAGTGAGCGCACCGTTGACGGCGCCGGCCTGGCCGCCCGAGACCGGCGCATCGACAAACTGCAAGCCGCGGCCGCGCGCGTCGGCATGCAGTTCGCGCGCAATCGCCGCCGAGGCGGTGGTGTGGTCGACAAAAATCGCGCCGGGTTTCATGCCGCCAAAAGCGCCGTTGGCGCCGACGGTAACGGCACGCAGGTCGTCGTCGTTGCCGACGCAGGCAAAGACGATATCGGCGTCGAGTGCGGCCAGTGCCGGCGTTGTCGTGCTGCGCCCGCCGTAGCCGGCGACCCAGTCGTCGGCCTTGGCCAGCGTCCGGTTGTAGACCGTGACCGAGTGCCCAGCGCGTGCCAGGTGGCCGGCCATCGGGTGGCCCATCACACCCAGGCCCAGGAAGGCCACCTTGCGTGCGCCGATCGGTTCGTAGTCACGTGTGCTCATGGTGTACCTTCGTGCTGCGCACTTCGATATTCGCCCTTGGGGCTGAGACTGGACGCAGAACCGTCCTGAGGACGGTTCTGCGCCTGTCGAAGGACTGCGGCCTCCGGCCGCAGGCGGCCCGGCGGGCTCGTGGCCGGCATCGTGCCATGAACCGTGAATCGGGCGCATCGGCGCGGGCCGACGCTGGCGCCGCCAACGCGGCTAGAGGATCGTCAGGTGCTCGGTTCCCGAAGCGAGGTCGGTGTTGCGCGCGCGCTGGCTGTTGAGCTTTATCTGCAGGCGCAGGTCGTTGAGCGAATCGGCGTTGCGCAAGGCGTCGTCGTAGGTCACCAGGTCGGCCTCGTAGAGGTCGAACAGGGCTTGATCGAAGGTCTGCATGCCAAGCTCGCGGGAACGTTTCATCAACTCTTTGATTTCGGGCACCTCCCCCTTGAAGATGAGGTCGGCCACGAGCGGCGTGTTGAGCATGATCTCGACCGCGGCGACACGCCCGCGGCCAGCCTGGCGCGGCAGCAACCGCTGCGAGACGATCGAGCGCAGGTTCAGCGAAAGATCCATCAGCAGCTGCGCTCGCCGCTCTTCGGGGAAGAAGTTGATGATGCGGTCGAGCGCCTGATTGGTGCTGTTGGCGTGCAGCGTGGCCATGCAGAGGTGGCCGGTTTCGGCGAATGCCACGGCGTGGTCCATCGTCTCGCGGTCGCGGATTTCGCCCATCAAGATGACGTCCGGCGCCTGGCGCAAGGTGTTTTTCAGCGCAGCTTCCCAGCTGTCGGTGTCGATGCCGAGTTCGCGCTGGGTGACGATGCAGTTTTTATGCGCGTGAACAAACTCCACCGGGTCTTCGATGGTGATGATGTGGCCGTAGGAGTTTTCGTTGCGCCAGTCGACCATCGCCGCCAGCGAGGTGCTCTTGCCCGAGCCAGTGGCACCCACAAAGATGACCAGGCCGCGTTTGGTCATCGCGACGTCTTTGAGCACTGACGGCAGGTTCAGCGAATCAATCGTCGGCAGGGTCTTCGGGATCGTGCGGAAGACGAGACCGACATGGCCCTGCTGCATGAAGGCGTTGACGCGAAAGCGCCCGATGCCCTGCGGCGAAATCGCGAAGTTGCACTCCTTGGTGCGCTCGAACTCGGCCGCCTGTTTGTCGTTCATCACTGCGCGGGCGAGCTGCAGCGTGTGCTGCCCGGTCAGCGCCTGTGGGCTGACCTTGGTGATCTTGCCGTCGACCTTGATGGCCGGCGGGAAGTCGGCGGTGAGAAAGAGGTCGGAGCCGTTGCGGCCGATCATCAGCCGCAGCAGGTCGTTGACGAACTTCGAGGCCTGGTCGCGTTCCATCCGGGTGCTCCTTGCCGATCAGCCCGGGAAATTCTCGGGGATCTTGGCCTTCGAGCGGGCCTCGGCAGGCGAGATGATATTGCGCCGGACCAGGTCGGAGAGATTTTGATCGAGGGTCTGCATGCCCAGGCTCTGCCCGGTCTGGATCGACGAGTACATCTGGGCGATCTTGTTCTCGCGGATCAGGTTGCGGATGGCCGAGGTGCCGAGCATGATTTCGTGCGCTGCGACGCGCCCTGAGCCGTCCTTGAGCTTGCACAGGGTCTGCGAAATGACCCCAATCAGCGACTCCGACAACATCGCGCGAACCATGTCTTTTTCGGCCGCCGGGAAAACGTCCACCACGCGGTCGATGGTTTTGGCCGCGCTGCTGGTGTGCAAGGTGCCAAAGACGAGATGGCCCGTTTCGGCGCCGGTGAGGGCGAGCCGGATCGTCTCAAGGTCACGCATTTCACCAACCAGGATCGCATCGGGATCTTCGCGCAGGGCCGCGCGCAAGGCGTTCGAAAAACTCAGGGTGTGGGGTCCGACCTCGCGCTGGTTGACGAGACACTTCTTGCTCTCGTGAACGAACTCGATCGGGTCCTCGACGGTCAACACATGGCCATACTCGTTTTCGTTGAGGTGGTTGACCATCGCCGCCAGGGTCGTGCTCTTGCCCGAGCCCGTCGGGCCGGTGACGAGGACCAGGCCGCGTGGTTTGAGCGCGAGATCGGCGAACACTTTGGGCGCGTTGAGCTGCTCCAGCGTCAGGATTTTGCTCGGGATGGTGCGGAAGACCGCGCCAGCGCCGCGATTTTGGTTGAAGGCGTTGACCCGGAAGCGCGCCAGGCCTTGGATCTCGAACGAAAAATCGCACTCAAGGGTGTCCTCATAGTGCTTGCGCTGGGCGTCGGACATGATGTCGTAGACCATGTCGTGGACCTGCTTGTGGTCAAGCGGCTCGACGTTGATCCGACGCACGTCGCCATGCACCCGGATCATCGGCGGCAGCCCGGCCGAAAGGTGCAGGTCGGAGGCTTTGTTCTTGACAGAGAAGGCCAGAAGTTGGGTGATGTCCATGGGGCTCTTGGGTTGTCGGCGCGTAAGCTTAAGCTCGGGCCATTATGGCGAGCATCGACCAGCGGCTGCAACAAGTGAAGGAGCGCATCGCGCGGGCCTGCGCTCACGCCGGCCGCGATGTGCGAAGTGTCACGCTGCTGGCGGCGAGCAAGGGCCAGCCTGTGCAGGCCCTGCGGGAGGCCTATGCCGCGGGCCAGCGCGACTTCGCAGAGAACTATGTTCAAGAGGCGATTGAGAAGATCGAAGCGACCGCCGATCTGAGAGCCGGCGGCTTGCGCTGGCATCTGATCGGACCGCTGCAGAGCAACAAGACCCGCGTCGTCGCGGAGCAGTTCGACTGGGTGCATACCGTCGATCGACTGAAGATCGCACAACGACTGTCGGCGCAGCGGCCGAAGACATTGCCGCCGATGCAGGTCTGCTTACAAGTGAATGTCGACCGCGAGCCCAGCAAAGGCGGGCTGGATCCGGAAGCGGTACCAGCCCTCGCCGAGGGCGTGGCGGCGCTGCCCGGAATTCGCCTTCGCGGGCTGATGAGTATTCCGACGCCGCGCGCTGACGGTGACTCCCAGCGCCAGTCTCACCTGGCGCTGGCTCGGCTCCTTGGCCAAGTTGCCGAACGCAGCGAGCCGCTGGATACGCTGTCGATGGGCATGAGCGCCGACCTTGAGGCCGCGATCGCTGCTGGTGCGACGATCGTGCGTGTCGGCGACGCACTGTTCGGGCAGCGCTGAGGGTGGCGGTCCAGCAGCCGGCCCGACGAAGCTCAATCACCACCTTCAAACAACGGTGGCCAGGCTCGTTGTTGATGCTCGCCAGGAACGGCCATCTTCGGCCGGCCCTTGGGGCGAACCCTCTGTGCCGCGACCTTTCCAGCCTGCCGCGATCGCATTAACATCCAGCTAGGCGTCCGCCGGACGCTGAGAACGCACGATAGTCAACGACTGATATCTGGAGAAGTCAAAAATGGCAACTGCAAAGAAGGTGGCCGCAAAGCCGGCCGCCGCAAAGAAGACGGCCCCGAAGCCCTCGACCAAAACTGCGGCGCCGGCAGCAAATAAAGCAGCGCCGGCAAAGAAGCGGGCGCCGAGTGCCGCCTTCATGAAAGCGATGACACCCAGCGCCGCTTTGGCCGCCGTCATCGGTGACAAGGCGCTGCCGCGTACCGAGGTAACGCGAAGAATCTGGGAGTACATCAAGAAGAACGGTCTTCAGGACAAAGCCAAGCGCACCATGATCAATGCCGATGCCAAACTGAAGGAAGTCTTTAAGAAGGCCCAGGTGTCGATGTTCGAGATGACCAAGATCATCAGCACCCACTTGAAGTAGACGGCTGTACGTCTAGATCCGACAAGTTGCCAAGGGCAGGCAAAGAGTTTTCGCTGCGAGCACTCAGAAATTGCCCCGTGTGGCTCGACGGGCAGGCTGCCAGATCGCGGCTGGTGCCGGTGACCAGCAGTTGGCCGCCGGCGTTTCCGCCTTCGGGCCCCAGGTCGATCAACCAGTCGGCGCTGTGGATGACGTCCAGATTGTGTTCAATCACGACCACCGTATTGCCCGCGTCGCGAAGCTGGTGCAGCACCCGCAGCAATAGGCGGATATCGTGAAAGTGCAGGCCGGTGGTAGGCTCGTCCAGTATGTACAGCGTTCTGCCGGTGTCGCGTTTGCCGAGCTCCAGGGCCAGCTTCACACGCTGGGCCTCGCCGCCCGACAGCGTGGTGGCACTTTGCCCCAGCCGGATGTAGCCCAGCCCGACATCCAGCAATGCCTGCAGCCGGCGCGCGAGCGTTGGTACCGCGGCGAAAAATTCATGCGCGACTTCCACGGTCATCTCTAGCACCTGCGTGATGCTGCGTCCGCGGTAGAGGATTTCGAGTGTTTCGCGGTTGTAGCGCCGACCACCGCAGCGGTCACAGCCGACGTAGACGTCGGGCAGGAAATGCATCTCGACCCTGATCACGCCATCACCCTGGCAGGCCTCGCAGCGCCCGCCGGAGATATTGAAGCTGAAACGGCCGGCACCGTAGCCCCTCTCGCGTGACGCCGGCAATTCGGCAAACAGTTCGCGGATCGGAGTGAACAATCCGGTGTAGGTTGCCGGGTTGCTGCGCGGCGTGCGCCCGATCGGGCTCTGGTCGACATTGATAACTTTGTCAAACAACTCAAGACCGTCAATCTGATCGTGTGGCGCGACTTCGACATGCCTCTGGTAGAGCTTGCGTGCCACTGCGGCGTACAAGGTGTCGTTGACCAGCGTGCTCTTGCCCGACCCCGAGACACCGGTCACGCAGGTGAACAGTCCGACCGGGAACTCCACCGTGATGTTCTTCAGGTTGTTGCCCCGCGCGCCGACGATGCGCAGCACTTTCGGGTCGATGCTGACGTCCAGCGCATGACGTTGCGCCGGCGGTTCGATTCGGCGCCGGCGCGCCAGGTAGTCGCCGGTCAGCGAGCCTGAATTGGCCGCGATCTCGTCCGGCGTTCCTTCAGCCATGACCCGTCCGCCATGCACGCCGGCACCGGGGCCGATATCGATGACATGGTCGGCGGCACGGATCATCTCCTCGTCGTGTTCGACCACGAGCACCGAGTTACCCAGGTCGCGAAGATGTTTGAGCGTGCCGATCAAGCGCTGGTTGTCGCGCTGGTGCAGTCCGATGCTCGGCTCATCAAGCACATACAACACGCCTGTCAAGCCGGCGCCGATCTGGCTGGCCAGACGGATGCGCTGAGCCTCACCGCCCGACAGCGTGTCGGCGCTGCGGTCCAGGCTCAGGTAGGTCAACCCAACATCGTTGAGAAAGCGCAGCCGCGATCGGATCTCGCGCACGATCTTGTCGGCAATGGTGGCTTTGGCGCCGACCAGCGATAGTTTGTCGAAATAGGCCAGACACTGCGCCAAAGTGATGTGTTCGATGTCGAAGATCGCGCGCCCGGACGAGCCCTGGCCAGCGTCTTGCAGCAGGACATGACGCGCCTCGCGGCGCAGCCGGGTGCCGGCGCAGTCGGCGCAGGGCCGAGCGGCTTGGTAGCGCGCCAGATCTTCGCGCACCGCGGCCGACTCGGTCTCGCGGTAGCGGCGTTCGAAAGTCGGAATGATCCCTTCAAAGGGATGGCGGCGTTTGACGCGGCGCGATCGGCCTGACGCTGAATCGGCGCGGTAGACAAACTCGATATCCTGGTCGCCCGAACCGTGCAACAGCAGCTGCTGCGCGGCGGGCGGAAGCCTCTCAAAGGGCTGGTCGATGTCGAAACCCCCGTGGCGCGCGACGCTCTCGAGCATTGAAAACGTATAGCTGTTGCGCCGATCCCAGCCCTTGACGGCGCCGGCGGCCAGGCTCAGCGACGGAAAGACGACCACCCGCTCGGCGGCGAAAACCGTCACCTGCCCCAGGCCGCTGCAACTCGGACAGGCGCCCACCGGCGAATTGAACGAAAACAGCCGAGGCTCGAGTTCGGCCAGCGAATAGCTGCAGGCCGGACAACTGAACTTGCTGCTGAACAGGTGCTCATGGCCCGCGCGCTTCGTTGCATCGGCGCCGCTGCGGTCGCGCGGCTTCGTCGACGCCTCAGCGTCGGGGACGGCCGCGACCTCGGCAGCCAGCGCCCGCCCATCGGCCAGGCGTAGCGCGGCCTCAAAACTCTCGGCCAGCCGCTGCGCCATCGCCGGCCCGGTGCGCACGCGGTCGACAACGATGTCGATGTCGTGCTTTTCGTTTTTCTTCAGGCTCGGCAGCGCGCCAGCTTCACAGACCACGCCGTCGATGCGAAAGCGCACGAAGCCTTGAGCCTGCCACTGCGCGAGTTGATCGGCGAACTCGCCTTTGCGCTCGCGCACGGCCGGTGCCAGCACCAGCAGCCGGGTGCCTTCGGGCAGGGCCAGGCAGGTGTCGACCATCTGGCTCACGCTCTGCGCCTGCAAGGCCAGGCCGTGGTCGGGACAAAACGGTGTGCCGGCACGGGCATAGAGCAGGCGCAGATAGTCGTGAATCTCGGTGATCGTGCCGACCGTCGAACGCGGGTTGTGCGAGGTCGCTTTTTGCTCGATGCTGATGGCTGGCGACAGTCCCTCGATGACATCGACGTCGGGTTTGTCCATCAGTTGCAAGAACTGCCGCGCGTAGGTCGACAGGCTCTCGACATAACGACGTTGACCCTCGGCGTACAAGGTGTCGAAAGCCAGGCTCGACTTGCCCGAGCCTGACAAGCCGGTGATCACCACGAGTGCGAACTTCGGGATGTCGAGGTCAATATTTTTCAGGTTGTGCGTGCGCGCGCCGCGGATGTGGATCGCTGGCGGTTCGTGGACCGGTTCGCGGGCCGGTTCGCGGGCCGATTCGCGGGCCGGTTCGCGGGCCGGTTCACGTTCGCGGGGGGGTCGGTTTTCTGGCATGGGTGCGTCGGGCTGCGGCAAACCGACCATCATATCGAGCGCGGCCATCGCGCCGGGCACGCAAGAACGCAGCCGCCAACGATCAGCGCGAATCGACCCCTTCGAGCACGCGCAGGATCTCGCTGCCGTAGGCGTCGAGCTTCTTGGCGCCGACGCCGCTGATGCCGGCCAGCGCATTGATCGAGGCCGGGGATTCGCGCGCCATTTCCGCCAGCGCGGCGTCGTGGAACACGATGTACGCCGGCAGGTTGTGCGCGCGCGCGACCTCGGCCCGCCAGGCTTTCAGCGCTTCGAAACGCAGCAGGCCGGCGGCGTCCAGCGGCAGCGGCGCTGCCTTCTTTCGCGCGTCGTCGGCGACGCGTGCTTCGCGCTTGCGCTCCCGGCGTGCCGGTGCGGCTGGCGCCGCGGCCACACGCAGCAAGACCGGCACCTCGCCGCGCAGCACCGCGCGCGCACTCGGCGCCGGTGCCAGCGTCTTGAACTCGCCTTCGGTACCGAGGTGGCCGAGCGCGATCAACTGGCGCAGCACGCTACGCCACTGCGCTTCGCCGAGGTCGGCGCCGATACCAAAGGTGCTCAGGCTGTCGTGCCCGTACTGACGGGTCTTGTCGGTGTGTTTGCCACGCAACACATCGACCAGGTGGCCGGCGCCGAAGCGCATCCCGCCTTGCTGGTGAAAGCGCAGAACGCAGCTCAGCGCCTTGCGCGCCGGCTCGGTGGCGTCCCAGGTCGCGGGCGGCGCCAGGCAGTTGTCGCAGTTGCCGCAGGGCGCGCTGGCTTCGCCAAAATAGGCGAGCAGACGTACGCGGCGGCAATCGTGGGCTTCAGCCAGTGCCAGCAGCGCGTCCAGTTTGCCGCGCTGGGCATGTTTGAACTCGTCGTCGGCACCCCCGTCGTCGATCATGCGTCGCTGGTTGACGACATCGGCCAGGCCATAGGCCATCCAGGCATTCGCGCTGGCGCCGTCGCGGCCGGCGCGGCCGGTCTCCTGGTAGTAGCTTTCGATATTCTTGGGCAGGTCCAGATGGGCGACAAAACGCACATCGGGTTTGTCGATGCCCATGCCGAAGGCGATCGTGGCCACCATCACGAGGCCTTCTTCGCGCAGAAAGCGGTCCTGGTGCCGGCGGCGCAGGCCGGCGTCCAGTCCGGCGTGGTAGGCCAGCGCCGGGATGCCTTCGGCGTCGAGCCAGGCCGCCGTTTCTTCAACTTTCTTGCGGCTCTGGCAGTAGACGATGCCGGCGTCGCCTTCGTGTTCGTCGCGCAAGAAGCGCAACAGCTGTTTGCGCGGATCGTCTTTTTCGACCACCTGGTAGCGGATATTGGGGCGGTCGAAACTGGCCACAAAAAGGCGCGCGCCTTCCAGCGCCAGCCGATGGATGATGTCGGCGCGGGTGTGGTCGTCGGCGGTGGCCGTCAGCGCGATGCGCGGCACGCCGGCATACCGCTCGTGCAGTACCGACAGGCCGAGATACTCCTCGCGGAAGTCATGCCCCCACTGGCTCACGCAGTGCGCTTCGTCGATCGCAAAAAGGCTCAAGTGCCCACGCGCGTGCAGCGCATCGAGCATCCCCAGAAAGCGCGGCGTCAGGATGCGTTCGGGCGCCGCGTAGAGCAGCACCAGCCGGCCGGAGAGCAACTCGAGCTCGACCCGCCGCGCGGCGTCGGCGTCGAGCGAGCTGTTCAAGAACGCGGCGTGCACGCCGGCCTCTTCGAGCGCGCCGACCTGGTCGTGCATCAGCGCGATCAGCGGGCTGACGACCACCGCGACACCCTGGCCGGCGCGGTGGCGCACGATGGCCGGTACAGGTAGCACAGGCTCTTGCCCCCGCCCGTGGGCATCAGTACCAGCGCGTCGCCGCCGGCCACCACATGGTCGACAACCGCAGCCTGCTGTCCGCGAAAGGCGCCGTAGCCGAAGACCTCGTGCAGGACCTGTCGGGCGGTGGTGGCGGGCGCGGCGGCGAGGGTCTCTGTCATGGGTTGCGGCAATGGTAAGCCAGGGCCCCCGCCAGCCGCAGAGGTGTCTAGTGCGGCGGACGCAGCGCCAGCGCGCGCATGACGGCTGCCGTGCGCGTCTCGACACCGAGCTTGATGTAGATGTGTTCCAGATGCTTGTGCACCGTGCGCGGGCTCAGGCCGAGCAGCGCGGCGATCTCGGCGTCGGTCTTGCCATGCGCCAGCCAGTGCAACACCTCCTTCTCGCGCGGAGTCAGACCCTCGGCGTCGGGCGCCACCTGCGCGGGTGCGAGCGGCACCGTGCCAGCAGCCCCAGGCACAGCGTTTTGCGGGTTGCCCTGGCGGAAGAGAAAGGCCAGGTGCGGGCGCAGCACCTCGAGCCGTTCGCAATCGCGCTCGCTGAAGTCCAGACCGCGTCGGTTCAACACCAGGCTGACCAGCCGCTGCTCGTCAATCCACAGCGGCACCGCCACCGTGTGCTCGAGGCCGATGCGCTGGTAGTAGTCGGCGTAGATCGCCGTGCACCTGAATTCGCTGCGGCTCAGCAAATCCGAAATGCGCTTCGTGACGCGGCCACCGTCGAAGCCGTGGAAACGCACCAGCGGGTGCTCGAAGAAGTGGCGGTCGAAGGATTCGATGTCACGTTCGCCCAGGCGCACGCCCGGCGGGCCCACGACGCGGCGCCGCCCAGTGGCAAGGTCGCAATCCGACAGCGTTGTCAGCTCCGAGGCCACGAA
>JAYUSP010000195.1:0-6298 GCA_043755615.1 Betaproteobacteria bacterium | reverse complement strand
GCTGTCGCAGGTCGCTGGCCGTGGCACCATCACCGACGCATGAAACGCCTGACCCAAGCCCCGAACGCCGCGTTGGCCACCCTGTGGGCTGACATGCTGCGCCAGGGTGGCATCGAGGTGTCGGTGCAGCGCTATTTCACGAGCAGCATCGCCGGCGAGATCCCGCCCGACCAGGCGCTGCCCGAAGTCTGGGTGCTCGACGATGACGACCACCCGCGCGCCACCGCCTTGCTGCATGCGCTGCAGCACCAGCCACACCGCTTCTGGCATTGCCCGGCCTGCAACGAAACGGTCGACGGGCCCTTCGAGCAATGCTGGAACTGCGGCGCCGACAGGATCGAACCCTGAGCCCGCACCTCAACCCGCGCCTGGTATTGCTGATGACCCTGCCGCCGCTGATGTGGGCCGGCAATGCCGTCGTCGGCCGGCTGATGGTCGGCCAGGTGCCCCCTCTAACCCTCAACCTGATGCGCTGGGTCTTGGTGGCGCTGATCCTGTTGCCGCTGGCCTGGCGCGCGTTGCTGCCGATCTCGCGCATCACGCAGCGCTGGCGTTATCTGCTGCTCCTGGGCCTGCTCGGCGTGGGTCTGTTCAACTCGCTGCAGTACCTGGCGCTGGTGACCTCGTCGCCCTTGAACGTGACCCTCGTCGCGGCAAGCATGCCGGTGTGGATGCTGCTCGTCGGCGCAGGGGTCTACGGCGAGCATCCGACACGCCGGCAGTTGCTTGGCGCGGCCCTCGGCCTCGGCGGTGTGCTGATCGTCGTCGGTCGCGGTTCGCTGCAAGCGCTGCTGCAAGTGCAATTCGTGCCGGGCGACTTGTTCATCCTCGTCGCGGCCATCGGCTGGGCGTTTTACAGCTGGCTGCTGGCACGCCCGCCGGCGCACATGCGCGGCGACCTGCGGCCTGACTGGGACTGGGCCGGCATGCTGCTGATCCAGGCCCTGTTCGGCCTGCTGGCATCGGGCCTGTTCAGCGTTGCCGAGCAGGCCCTGGGCGCGGCGCCGATCCGCTGGAGCTGGGGCGTGGTCGCGGCGCTGGCCTATGTCTCGCTGGCCGCGTCGATCGTCGCCTACCGCTGCTGGGGCCTCGGCGTGGCCGAAGGCGGGCCTACGATGGCGGCGTTTTTCAACAACCTGACGCCGCTGTTCGCGGCCGTGCTGTCCGCACTCGTGCTCGGCGAAACGCCGCAGACTTATCACGCGCTGGCGTTTGTCTTGATCGTCGGCGGCATCACGATCAGTGCGCCGCCGCGGGGCAAAGTCGATGGCTGACGGTGCCGGCAGCAGCCGCTTTGTCGTCGCAAGCGCAGCCGACATCGTCAGCTTCGGCGAGCCGATGGTCGAGTTCAACCAGACCGGCGCCGAAGGCGGGCGCCTGTACCTGCAAGGTTTTGGTGGCGACAGCTCAAACTTCGCGATCGCCGCGGCACGCCAGGGCGCGCGGGTGGCCTACCTCAGCGCTGTTGGCGACGACCCGCATGGCGATGCCCTGCGTGCGCTGTGGCGGGCCGAGGGTGTCGACGACATCGCGGTGGCGACCGACGCTGACGCCTTTACCGCGATCTATCTCGTGACCCACGGCGCGGCCGGCCACCAGTTCCACTTCTTTCGCCACGGCTCCGCCGCCAGCCGGATGCGGCCTGACGCGCTGCCGCAGCCGCTGATCCAGAACGCGAAGGTGCTGCACCTGTCGGGCATCTCGCTGGCGATTTCCGACAGCGCGCGCGAGACCGGCTTTGCCGCGATCGAGATCGCCCGCGCCGCCGGCGTTCAAGTCTCGTTCGACACCAACCTGCGCCTGCGCCTGTGGCCGCTCGAGCGCGCGCGCGAAGTCATGACTGCCGCGCTGCGCCGCTGCGACATCTGCCTGCCGAGCCTGGACGACATCAGCGCGATCACCGGGCTGGCCGACCCCGATGCGATCGTCGATCATTGCCTCGCGTTGGGGGCGCACACCGTGGCCCTGAAGCTCGGGGCCTCCGGGGCGCTGGTTGCGACCGCCCACGAGCGTCGTGCCATCGCCGCGCACCCTTGCCAGCCGGTCGACGCCACCGGTGCCGGAGACACCTTCGGCGGCGCTTTTGTCGCCCGCCTGGTGGCCGGCGACACGCTGCTTGCGGCCGGCCGCTATGCGGCGGTGGCGGCGGCCTTGTCGACCGAAGGTTTTGGTGCGGTGGCGCCGATCCCGCGCGCCGAAGCGGTCTTCAAGGCACTCGCCGCGAGCCGGTGATCAAAAGGTGCCCGGGTAGGCGCCACCGTCCATCAGCAGGTTCTGCCCGGTGATGTAGCCGGCGTGCACACTGCACAAAAAAGCGCAGGCGGCGCCAAACTCTTCGGCGCTGCCGAAGCGCATCGTCGGGTTCAGTTTGCGGCGCTCGTCGAGCAGGTCTTCGACATCGCGGCCGGCTTTTTTTGCGGCGCCAGCCATCGTGCCACGCAGCCGATCGGTATCAAAAGGCCCGGGCAACAGCGCGTTGATGGTCACGTTGCGCGAGGCGATGCGCGGCTGGCGTGCGACACCGGCGACAAAACCGGTAAGCCCCGAACGCGCGCCGTTGGACAGGCCGAGGATGTCGATCGGCGCCTTCACCGCCGCCGAGGTGATATTGACGATGCGCCCGAAGCCACGATCGGCCATGCCGTCGACCACCGCCTTGATAAGCTCGATGGGGGTCAGCATATTGGCGTCGATGGCTGCCAGCCAGGCATCGCGGCCCCAGTCGCGAAAGTCCCCTGGCGGCGGGCCACCAGCGTTGTTGATGAGGATGTCAATCTGCGGCGCCGCCGCCAGCGCCGCGCTGCGGCCGGCGGCGGTGGTGATGTCACCCGCCACCGCGATCACCTGCGCCGCCGGGTTGAGTGCGCGCAACTCGGCCGCGGTGGTTTGCAGCGCGTCGTTGCCGCGTGCGGTGATGACGACATTCACGCCGTCACGCACCAGAGCCATCGCGCAGCCTTTGCCGAGGCCCTTGCTCGCGGCGCAGACGAGCGCCCATTTGCCTGCAATGCCGAGATCCATCTGGCGTCACTCCGATCGGGTTGGTGCGTTCAGCGCAGGGATTTTTGCGGGGCGGCGGCGCAGCGCAGCCAGAAGACCACCCAGGCGACCACGCCATGAATGAAAAAGTTCAGGTGTCGGCGCAAATTCATCGCACCGCCGTGGCGTCGAAATGCGGGTTGAAGATCAGGCCGAGGCGGTTGCCAAAGGGATCGCAGACCGCGGCGACCTTGATGCCTTCACCGACTTGTGTGACCGGCTCGAGAGGCGTCGCGCCGAGTTCGAGCAGGCGGGCAAAACTCATCTCGATATTCTCGACGCCCCACAGCGGCTGCGGCCCGGTCACGCCCGGTGTGGCGTCGGGTAGCAGGCCCAGCTCGAAGCCGCCCACCGAGAAGCCGACATAAAACGGCTCGTCGAAGTACGGCGGCTGGCCGAGCGCCTGCGTGTACCAGGCCTTGGCCGCGGCCAGGTCGGGGGCGGGGTAGATCGCGGTGCGCAGGCCGAGCAGCATGGTCGTGACTCCTGAATCTTCAAACGCGGATTTCGACTTCGGCTTCAATCTCGACCGGGATGTCGAAGGGCAGCTCGGCCATGCCCACCGCGCTGCGGCTGTGCGCGCCGACCTGCGGCCCGAAGAGATCGAGGATCAGGTCCGAGAAGCCGTTGATCACGGTCGGTTGCCGGTTGAAGCCGGGGGCGGAGTTGACCATGCCAAAGACCCGCGTCCAGGCCACGATGCGGTCGAGGTCACCCAGCGCGCGCTGCAGGCTGCCCAGCATCGACAACCCCGTGAGGCGCGCGGCGAGCACCGCCTGCTCGAGTGACACCTCGCGCCCGACCTTGCCCAGCGGCAGCGCCAACGAGCCGTCGCCGGACTGCGGCCCGTGGCCGGAGATCAAAGCGCGCCGCCCGACGATATGCACGAAGGCAAACGGCAGCACCACCCCCGGCGGTGCTTGCATCGGTGGCGGCAGCGTCAGGCCGCGGGCTTGCAGGCGCGATTGAATCTTCGATTCGGACATCTGCTTTGCCATCTGGTTGGACTCCGTGGTCGATGGTTTGAGCGCCGGATTGTGCAACGCATAACCGGCCTCGCCGTCGCCGGCCGGGCCGGTGAACTGCCAGCCGCACTGCGCGTAAAAGCGCTGCGCGCGGGTGCCGACGCCGGTGCTCAGGTTCAGCCGCACCAGGCCTTGCGCAAACAGCCAATGCACCATCACGTCGTGCAGCCGCCGGCCGTGGCCGCGGCGCTCATGTGCGGGGTCGACGAACAGCGCCCAGATATTGCCAGTGACTCGGTTGCCGACGGCAAAGGCGACGATCTCGCCTGCTGTTTCAATGACCCAGCCGCGCCCCGTGGTTTCGACCGCCTCGATGTACTGCGCTTCGCCGATGACAGTCGACGTGAGCCGGTTCTCAAGCACCGACAAACGCACCCGGTACAGGCCGGGGAAGTCGGCGCGCTGCGCCTGGCGGAGGTGGCTGGTCATGCATCTCGTCTCGGTCGCCGCTGTTGTCGCTGTCGCGATTGCTGTCGTGGTCGCTGTCGTCGTCGCTGTCGTCTTAGGGTCGCGTGAGGGATCGCCGATCAGCGCCCGCGGGCCAGCAGCCAGACCCCGGCCAGCACCAGCGCGGTGCCCGCCGCAACCCACGCGGTGAAGGGTTCGCCGAGGATCAGTACGCCCATCAGGATCGTGCTCAAGGGGCCGATCATGCCGGTCTGCGCCGTCACCGCCGGGCCGACACGCTCGATCGCCATCATCACCAGCAGCACCGGGACGAAGGTGCACAGCGTGGCGTTGAGTACGCTCAGCCAGATCACGGCCGGGGCCAATTGTCCGACGACATCGATCGGACGCAGCAGCAAGAACTGCACGATGCACAACACACACGCCACCGAGGTCGCCAGGCCGGTCAGCCGCAGCGAGCCCATGCGCTTGACGACCTGCCCGCTGTACAGCAGGTACACCGCGTAGCTGGCCGCGCTGCCAAACACCAGCGCCGAGCCGAGTGCGACGTTGGCCCCTTCGAGCGTGATCTCGTGGCCGAAGACCACGACCACGCCAAGGTAGCTGACGGCCAGCGCCAGCAACTGCCGGCGGCTGACGCCGCGCTTGAAGAGCAGCCAGCCGAGCAGCATCACCAGCGTCGGGTTCAGGTACAGGATCAGGCGCTCCAGGCTTGCGGTGATGTACTGCAGGCCGGCGAAGTCGAGAAAACTCGCCAGGTAATAACCGCAAAAACCCAAAGCGCCGACGATGCGCCAATCGCGCCCGGTCAGCCTGGGCTGGCCGCGGCCGGCCCACCAGGCGAGCGCCACGAACAGCGGCAGCGCAAAGAGCATGCGCAGCATGATCAGGGTCACCGCATCCACCCCATGCCGATAGGCCAGCTTGACGATGATCGCTTTGGCCGAAAACGCGATCGCGCCGATCGTGGCCAGGGCCAGGCCGGCCGTGCGCTGCGGGTTGTCGATGCTCACACAGGCGTCGCCGCTGGCGCTGCTGTCGGCCGCCGACCTAGAACCCTGCCGCCTGACCGTCGCGCCGCGAGTCGCTGGCGGCGGCATAACCCTCGACCGCAGCGTCACCTTGGCCTTCGTCGAGGCGCCAGATGAACTGGCCGGCGCCATAGTCCTGGTAGCTGTCGGCAAAAGGCTCGACGCGGTGGCCGAGGTCGCGCAGGCCTTGCGCCGTTGTGGCATCGAAGCCGGTCTCGGCGTTGACCAGGCCGTTGTGATACCGCCAGCGCGGCGCGTCGCAGGCGGCCTGCGGCTGCTGCTTGTAGTCGAGCATGCGCACGAGGGTCTGCAAATGGCCCTGCGGCTGCATGTCGCCGCCCATCACGCCGAAGCTCATCACGGGCCTGCCGTCTTTCGACAAATGAGCCGGGATGATGGTCTGGAACGGCCGTTTGCCCGGTGCCACGAGGTTGTCGCTGGCCGGGTCGAGCGTGAAGCCATGGCCGCGGTTTTGCAGGCTGACGCCGTAACCCGGAACCACCACGCCGGAGCCAAAGCCCATGTAATTGCTCTGGATGAAGCTGACCATCATGCCGCTTTGGTCGGCGGCGCTGAGATAGATCGTGCCACCCTGCGGCCCGTGGCCAGGGCCAAAGTCCTGCGCCCGCTTTTGGTCGATGCGTGCGGCTCGTTTGGAAAGGTAGGCATCGTCGAGCATCTGCGCCGGGGTCAGGCGCATCGCCTTGGGTTCAGCGACATGTTTGTAGACATCGGCGAAGGCCAGTTTCATGGCCTCGATCTGCAAGTGCTGCGAAGCGACCCCATCCAGCGGCA
>JAYUSP010000194.1:0-6306 GCA_043755615.1 Betaproteobacteria bacterium | reverse complement strand
CCGGCGATGCATAGATGAAGCCGGTGTCCGGGGTGATGCCGAACGGCGACTCGGTCAGTCCAAAATGGTCGAGATAGATCACCGGGCACCTCGGGCCGTGGCCGTGCTGAAAGGCTGGTGGGTCGGCATGTTCATTGCGGGTCGGACTCGGTGCCCGGCAAGCCGCGTGTGCCGGTTGGTGCGCTGCCAGTGCCAGACAGCGCCGGCAGCGCCAGACGCTCGCGGGCGCTGGTCGGGTACTCAGCCATGCGGGTCTGCGCCCGCGCCAGGTCGGCCTGCCATTGGCCGTCGCCCTTGATGACGGTCGGGCGCAACAAGAAGACCAGCTCGCGTTTGTGCAGCACGCGGTTGGTGCGCTTGAAGAGGTTGCCCAGCATCGGCACGTCGCCGGCGCCGGGCACCCGCGCGTCGTCGTTGCTCTGGGTCTGCGACATCAGGCCGCCGATCGCGACTGTCACGCCGTCCTGCACCCGCACCACGGTATCGGCCTCGTTGATGGTCGAGCTGGCCAGCGGCAGCGTGAAGCTGCCCAGAGTGCCCAGGTTCACGATGCGCGTGCGCTCGGTGACGTTGCTCACCACCGGCCGGATGTGCAGCGTGATGTTGTGGTCTTCGTCGATCTGGGGTGTCACGTCGAGCGAGATACCGCTGAAAAATGCCTGTGTCTGAATCGTCGGCGTGGTTACCGAGCCGGCCGCGGTGGTTGTCGTCGAGGTCGAGATATTGGTGATGAAAAAGTCGTCGGTGCCGACCCGCAGCAGCGCCTTCTGGTTGTTCGTCGCAGCCACCCGCGGTGACGACAAGACCTGCACCGATCCTTGAGTTTCGAGAAAACTCAAGAGACTCGCGAAACTGTTCGTCGTGAACGCCAGGCCGAGCGCACCGCTGCCGCCCGACGCCAGCGGGCTCGACAACAACTGGCCCAGCGTCGTCGGGATCAACGTCGGCGGGCTGGTGCTGGCGTCGATCGCGGTCTGCACCGATCCGGTCGGGATGCCGGCAGCGCGGCCCAGGCTGCCGGGGATGTTCAACCGGCCGGGATCAACCCCGACCGAAAAGCGGTGGTTGCCGCTGCGGTCGAAGGCCGACCAGTTGATGCCCGATTCGAAGCCGTCCTTCAGCGAGACCTCGACGATCTTGGCCTCGAGCATCACCTGGCGCTCGATCGCAACGCGCGAGGTGCGCAGGAAGCCTTCGATCTCGCGCAGATCGCGCGGGAATGCGCGCACGACCAGCACGCCGGTGTGCGGCGAGAGCACGGTCTGGCGGCCATCGGCGGTGCCGACCAGCGTCTTCAAGGCCGCTTCGAGTTCTTTCCAGAAGTCGGCATCGTGCAGCGTCGAGACCTGGCTGCCTTCGGCGGCGGCGCCAGAACCGCCCGCACCGACACCACCCGCGCCCGAGGCATTGCCCACGGTGCCAGTGACCGAACCCGAGACCACGCGTGTTTCGGTGCGGCCGCTGCGCCGCGCCGACGGGTAGGCGATCTGGAAGACGCGCGTCTGCAATGCGGCGCCCTGCACAAAGACGCGGGTGCCATCGATGCGGTACTCGAAACCGTACAACTCGCGCATCACGTCGAGGGCCTCGCGCACCGTCGTGTCTTTAAGGTTGACGCTCACCGTGCCGGGCAGCACCGGCGGCAGCAACATGCTGTAGCGCGAACCCGATGCGATGGCGTGGAAAACCTGTGCCGCGGGGGCGTTGGTCACCGCGAGATCAAAGCGCGGCTCGGGCAGCGCCGGTGCGGCCAACTGCGGGCCGGCCACTGGCGGCAGCAGCGCCTGGGTGATGCGGTCGGGCACCTTGGGCGCTGCCCGCTCGCTGCGCGCCTGGGTCAGCGCCTCGTTAATCGCCGAATGGGTTTTTCCCTGAGGCGGGCCGATCTGGCAGGCGCTGAGCAGCAGCATGCACGCCGCAGCCAAGGCCCATGGCAGTGACCGCACTGACCGCAGTGAGGGCAGTGAGGCCAGTGAAGATAGCGAAGTCGGCGGCAACGTGATGCCGCTCGGCGCCGCACGGGCAAGTGGATTCAGGATTTTCATCGCGGCATCTTCATCGGTTGCGGGCCCGCTGACGGGCTGGGTCGGGGCTGCGGACTGGCGGCGCCGACGCGGTTGACGACGCTGCTTTCGCCGAGCCAGGCGAGTTGTTCGATGCGGCCATCGGCATGCCGCAGCAGCGCGCCGCCGGGCTGCACCGCGGCGAGCAGCGCACCCCGCGGGCGGTCACCGGGCCGCCACCATTGGCCATCGATCAAGGCCATCGGTGTTTTGCCCAGTCGCAGGCCGGACAGGCCTGCCAGACCTGACATTGCGGTCGTCGCCGCGGCTGACACCGCCTCGGGCGTGGTCGCGCTGCTACTCGGGTCGATCGTTGGGGCATCGGTCGACACACGTGTGGCTGGCGCAGCAGGCACTGGCGGGCCGGCCACCGCGGCCGGCGGCGTGAACGGCGCCCGCGGCCCGAGCGCGTGCGCCGGCAGGCCGGCGAGGCTCAACGCGAGCAGCACCAGCGCCGACTTCGAAACGCCGAGCCGGCAAAGCAAAGACCCAGGGAAATGTGGCTCCGCCACTTTCTTTGATCCCACCAGGCGTCCAGCGATCGTCATATCGTGAGCCATGATTTTTCAGTGCCGATGACGGCCAGCGTGATGCGGGCTTGCAGGTCAGTGCCGTCGGCGGTGGCGACGATGGCGACGCGCACCCGCTCGATGCGCAGTGGCCGAGCGCTGCGGTCGAGCGTGCCCAGCGCGGTGATCAGCGCCTCGTGGCTGCCGGCCAGCGTGAGTTCGAAGCGGTGCCGGAACAGCGCCGTCGATGACGCTGCGGTGCTGCTGGTGGCCGACGCCGCATCGGCAGCACCGGTGGCGGCCGCAGTGTTGCTGTTGGCAACGCCGGCTTCGACGCCTGCCGGCTGCACATCTTCGACCGCCAGTTCGCGCAGCGACACGATTTGCGCGCCCTGGCCGGCCAGCGTCTGCGTGAGCAGCGAATTCAGGCTCTGCCCGCTGGCATTGCCGGCGCCCAGACGCGCCAGTTGGGCGGCGACCTGCGCCAGCCGCGACTCGAGTTCGGATTGTTTTTGCGCCGCTGCCTGCGCCAGCTCGCTGGCTTCATCGGCCTCTTGCTGTGCCTGCTGCACGGCCGCGGCGACGATGCTGTCGCGCTTGGCATGCAGCGGCCAGACGACCATGAATTCTGCCGCTCCGACCAAGGCAAGCAGGCCACCGACGAGCGCCAGCCGGTCGCGGTCGGGCATCGTGTCGATGCGCGCGGCGGCACCTTGCACAGCGCGTTGCCAGGATTCGGGGATCCAGGCACCCCAGTTCATCGCGGGGCCTCGGCGGGGCCGGCGTTGGCGCTGGCGAGCACGAAGCTGTGGTGGGCTGGCCGGCGCGCTTCGGTGCTGTTGTGGGGTTTGCTGTCGGTGTTGTTGTCGGTGTTGTTGTCGCTGGTGTTGTCGGTGCGCGGCGGCGGTGGATCGACACGCAGGGTTTCGATCGGCACGCCGCGCAGTGGTGCCACTGCGGCGAGGCGTTGGGCATAAGCCGCCAGCGCGCCCGGTTCGACCATGCCGCCGGCAATGCGCAGCCCACGCGCGCCGCTGATATCGACCTCGGTCAGCCAGGCGCTGTCGGGTAGCGCCGCGATCACCGAACGCAGCAGCGCGGCGCTGTCCGGCGGCAGGCTGTCGCCATGATCGAGCAGCGCGCGCAGCGCTTCGCTGCGCGACAGTTTTGCCTGCAAAGCCAGGCTGCCGTCGTTGGCTGCCGATGCACCGGCGGCGGTGGCTGCAGCAGCGTCGGCCTGCGCTGCAACGGGCACACCGGCAGCGCGCAGAGCCTGGGTCAGGCGGCTTTGCTCGAATCCCCAATGGCTGCCCACCGCGGCCACTGCGACGGCGGCCAGCACCAGGCAACGGGCGCCTGAGAGCAGGCGCAGCGGCGGCAGCAGCGAAGGGTCGAGCAGGTTGAGTTGTTGCATGTTTTTCAGTGCACGCTTTCACGCAAGGCGGCGCCGATGGCGAAGGTGAAATCCAGGCCACGTTCGGCATCGACGACCGGGTCCTTGGCGACCAGGTCGACATGGTCTTCAACCGCAAAGGCTTTCACCTGCTGTGGCAGCAGTTGCGCCAACTGGTCAGAGATCTGGTTGGCGTCTCGCACCGCGCTGACCCACACGGTGCGCAGGTCGGCACCGTGGAACTGGCGCGAAAAGCTGTCGGTGGAGCGCTGGATCTCCAGCGCCAGCCGCTCGAGCAACATCGCGCGGGTGTCGGCATCGGCGGCGTCGAGCTTGAAGCCCGAGACATCAAACTGACGGAACGAACAGAGCTCGCGCTGCCAGACCAGCACCAGGCGCGTCGACTTCAAACCGAGGTGGACAAAAGCATGCGCGCTGTCGCCGGCAGCCAGCACCGACAGGTTGCGCATCGCCATCTCGGGGATGTCGATCGCGCCCAGTGTCAGACGCTGGTCACGAAAACGCTGCATCCATTCGCGCACACGCGAGGCTTCGGTGGCCACCGCGAACAACTGTCGCGACTCGGCACCCAGCGTCGGGCCGGGCACGGCCAGGCAGTCCAAACAAGCGTCTTCTGGCGCGATATCGACCAGGTCCTTGAGTTGCCAACGCACCGCGGCGCGGCGCTCGTCAGTCGGCACCGCGGGGTTGTCGACCGGCACGATGCGGTAGTGCACCGAATTGAGCAAGACCGAAGCCTGCGCATCACGACAGGCCTGGGCCTGCCACTGCAGCGCGGCCGCGGCGGGGTCGCTGGCATCGAAGACCGGCGCGACATGCACCTGCGGGCGCGGCGGTGCGCCGCCGGGCACGAGCGCGCCTGCGCTTGTGTGAGCAGGTGCATGAGCGGGTGCATGCGCGGGTGCATACGCCGCCACGACCCGTTCGTCGCTGGCCGAATAAATACCGGTCCATCCGCTGGCGCTGTGGCCACCGCGAATGGCGCGGGAGAGTTGATCGAAGATGGACACGAGCCGACCTCGCCAGGGGTGCCCCGGCATGAGGTCAGTCTAGGAAAGGCGGGCTGGGCGTGATGCGCGGAGATGGCGGGGGATTGGTGGCTAGTTTGGTGGCCAGTTTGGTGGCCAGTTCGGTGGCCAGTTCGGGCGGCTGCGATGGCGGTGACCCCGGGCCGACGGCGCAGGCGCTGAGGTCTTGGAATCCGATCGGTGCGCCGGCGCCTGCTGGCCTGGTCGAGGGTGTTGCGGCGAACTAGAATTTGTTCCTTGGGGTCGAATCCCTGCGCGCGCTGAGCAAGCCGCGCCCGCGCGACAATGAATGTGCTCTAGACCTTGCTCACGCAGCGGGGTCGCTTCAGGAGACGGGCCAACGAACGCTGTGGTGTTCGAGCATGTGCCGGTGGCCGACCTGCCGGAGAAGTGGCGCGCCAAGCTGACCGCCGACCGCGGCGCGACGGTGACGGTGCGCATCGAGGAAGAGACGCCGGCCGCGCCGGCCGAAGAGTTCGTCACCGACGATCCGCTGTTTGGGATGTGGCGCGACCGCGAGGACATGGCCGATGTGGCTGGCTTATGTGCGCAAGATTCGCCAGCCGCGCTACAACCGCGACGGCTCGCGCAACGAACCTTGACGGTGCTGGTCGGCACCGATCTGCTGATCTGGCATCTGCCTGGCGATCCGCAGGCCACGCGCCGGCTCGATGACCTCGGCGCGCTCACGTTGTCAGCAGTGAGCTATCTCGAAGTGCTGCAGGGCATGCGCAACAAGGCTGAATTACTGGCGGTGAGGAGGATGCTTCAGCACCGCGCGGCGACCTTGTTGCTCGTGTCCGAGGCTATCACGCTGCGCCATCGACCTGGTGGAGTCGCTGACCTTAAGCCACGGCTTGCAGATGGGCGACGCGCTCATCGCAGCCACCGCGCTCGATCAAGGCTTGCCGGTGCTCACCGCCAACGTCAAACACTTCTCGGCCGTCGAAGGATCGAAGGTCGAAGCGTTTCTGCCTTGAGGCTGGCTGCAGCGGCGGAGCAAGTCCCAAGACTGGGTACTGGCTCTTGATGCGGCGCCTTCTGTGCGCAAAAGGCAAGACTTGACCCCAGGCCGCTCCGAAAGGCAAGACGTGACCCCATGAGTTTTTGGGGCCGCTGGCGACGGTTTGCAACGCGCCGGTGTCGGTGTTGAAGCCGCGGTCGGTGATCAGGCCGTTGCCGAGCTGCTCGCGGGTGATCCGGTGGTGGGCGTCTTGGGCTTTGGTTCGCCCGGCCCGGTGACCGGCCGGCGCGGCGGCTGCAAAAGGCAAGACGTGACCCCAACGACTTGC
>JAYUSP010000193.1:0-6330 GCA_043755615.1 Betaproteobacteria bacterium | reverse complement strand
GCAACTTCGCGTCGCCGCAGGGCGACCGGCCGGCGCTGCTGACCCATGCCGATGTGCTCACCCTGTTTCACGAATGGGGCCATGGCCTGCACCACCTGCTGACCCAGGTCGACGAACTCGGCGTCTCGGGCGTCAGCGGCGTCGAATGGGATGCGGTCGAACTGCCCAGCCAGTTCATGGAAAATTTTGGCTGGGAGTGGGACGTGCTGCGGCGCATGACGGCCCATGTCGAAACTGGCGAGCCACTCCCGCGCGCCTTGTTCGACAAGATGCTCGCCGCACGCAACTACCTCGTCGGCCTGGGCCTGTTGCGACAAATGGAATACGCGCTGTTCGACATGCGCGTGCACGCGGAGCCGACCCGGCAAACCAACATCGACACGCTGGTCGAAGAAGTGCGCACCGAGGTCTCGGTGCTGCCGCAGCCAGCGTTCAACCGCTATCCACATGCTTTTGCGCATATCTTTGCCGGCGGTTATGCGGCGGGTTACTACAGCTACAAATGGGCCGAAGTGCTCAGCAGCGACGCCTGGAGTGCCTTCGAGCAGGCCGGCGCGCTGGACGCCGAGACCGGCAGGCGCTACCGTCGCGAGATTCTCGAAGCGGGCGGCAGCCGCCCGGCCCTGGACAGCTTCCGCGCCTTCCGTGGTCGCGAGCCCAGCGCCGATGCGCTGCTGCGCCGTGCCGGGCTTGCCTGAGGATCCCCACCGATGCCGACGCTGTGTTTGAAGCCCCTGACCACCCCCGCCACGTTGCTGCTGGCGGCGCTGGTCGTCGCGGCCACGCCCGCGTTGGCGCTGTACAAGGTCGTCGGGCCCGACGGCAAGATCACCTACACCGACCGCGCGCCCATCGAGCCTGGCGCGCGCGTGACTGAGCTGCGTCGCGATGCAGCCGGCAATGCGACCGGCAATGCCACCAGTATTGCGACCGGCAAAGCGACCGCCAATGCGGCGGGCACTGCGGCGGCAGTGACTGGCGAAGACCTGCAACTGCCGCTCGACCTGCGCCAGGTGGCGGCACGTTTTCCGGTGACTCTTTATGCCGCAGCCGACTGCCCGCCTTGCGACGACGCGAGGCGCTTGTTGCAGCAGCGCGGCGTGCCGTTCAGCGAAAAACGCATCCAGAGCGACGACGACGGCGCGGCGCTCGAGCGCCTCGTCGGGTCGCGCACGATTCCTGCCGCCACCGTCGGCGCGCAGGCGCTGCGGGGCTTCTCGGCCGCCGACTGGAGCAGCTATCTGGACGCCGCGAACTACCCGCGCGAATCGCGCCTGCCGCGTGGCTGGCGCGCGCCGGCGGTGACGCCGCTGGTCGCCCGCGCCGCACCGCCGGCGCCAGCGCCGGTCGCCGAGCTGGCACCGCCACCGCAGCCAGCCCCGGCAGCGCGTGGCGACGCCGAGCGGCCGCCGCAAACCGGCATCAAGTTCTGATCTGCTGCGGCCAAGAGGCCGAGGCCGCGGCCGCGGCGACTTGGGCGCCGATCCGGATTCAGCCGCGCGCTGACGTTACCTCAGCGTTGCAGCAACGCTACATCGGCGCTACATCGGCGCTGCGTCGGCACTGCGTCGGCGCTACCCGGGCGGCGCTTTGTGTGCCAGCCTGACGGCCAACTGCGAACCCAATACAACGCCCGCGCCAACGACCCAGAACAGGGCCGCCACGCCAACGGCCACGCCAGCGGCGCCAAACAGCAGCGGCATCACCGTGCTCGACAGGTTGATCGCCATCGAGCGAAATGCCAGCGCCTCACCATGACGTCGGTCGGGCGTGATCTGGTGCAGCGTGGCCATGATCATCGGCTGCACCGCGCCGAGGCCGATGCCCAGCAGCGCAGCCAGGCCGGCCATCAGCCACGGTGATTTTGCAAACGGGTACAGCGCCAGCACGGCACCGGTAGCGAGCATCGCTGCGCGCAGAACGACGATCTCGCTGACCCGGTGCGCCAGCATCGGAATCACGAGCCGGACCAGGCTCACGCTGAGCGTGAAGGTGCCCGAGATGAGGCCGATCGTCGACGCGCTGAAGCCGTATTCATGGCCGATGAGCGGCACCGCAAAGCTGTGCACGTCCCAGCAGGCCGACAGCAACCAGTTGACGACCAGCAGGCGCTTCATGCCGGGTGCACGCAACAAGGTCCAGGCGTTGCCATGCTGGCCCGCGGCAGCGACTTGAGCAACCGCCTCGCGCCGCGGCACCCAGCGTGCAGCAACGAGCGTGGCCAGGGGCAGCAAGAGCAGCAGCGCATAGGCGGCACGAAAGCCGCCGTAGTCGATCATGAAACCTGCCGAAACGGCGCCGACAACATTCGCAAACGACGGCGCCACGCCGAGCCAGCTGAAGATGCGCACGCGCTCGGTGGCATCCCGCGCAGCCTGGCCGGCAGTGCGCTGGATCGCCAACATGCCCATATTCGCGCCGGCGCCGGCGAACATGCCACCGGCGATCAGCAGGCCGAAGTGCAGAGTGCCCACGGCGTAGGTCGACGCCACCGCCAACAGCCCGCCCGCGACGGTGAGCATGACGCCGATATGCACCGGCCGGTGGTAGCCATACCGGTCGGCCATGCGCCCCGACCACAAGGCCAACACCACCGGTGCGGCGGCAAATACCGCGAGCAGCATGCCGACCGACCAGGCGCCATAACCTTCGCGCAAGGTCTGCAAGGGTGCGGCCATGCGCAGCCCGGCCATCGACGCATGGATGCCGACCTGGCCGATGACCAGCGCCAGCACGACGCGGCCGGCGATACCCGCGCCGGGCTCAGGCACCCGCAGCGCCGACGGCGGTGGTTCTGTTGCTGGCAACGCCGTGGGGATCGGCGGCGTCATCGTTGTCGTCGCCGCTGGCACCGGGCAAGCGTGCACGAGATGCCGCATTGAGATCCGCATCGAGACCCGCATCGCGACCCGCGTCAGGCATCGCCTCGACACTCTTCAACTGGCGCGCCATCGCGCGTGTGCGCACCTCGGCAGCGTCAATCGTCGAGCTTGCTTCTTCGAGCTTTTTCTTGGTCTTGGCGAGCACATCGCCGAAGCGCTGGAACTCGGTCTTGACCATGCCCAGCACCTGCCAGACCTCGGCGCTGCGTTTTTCCAGCGCCAGGGTGCGAAAGCCCATCTGCAAGCTCGACAGCGTGGCCAGCAACGTCGTCGGGCCGGCGAGCATGATCTGGTATTCGCGTTGCAGCGTCTGCACCAGGCCTGGCCGGCGCAGTGCCTCGGCGTACAGGCCTTCGGTGGGCACGAAGAGGATCGCGAAGTCGGTGGTGTGCGGTGCCGCGACATACTTTTCGCGGATCGACTTGGCCTCGAGCTTCAGCCGCGTTTCGATGGCCTTGGCCGCCGACTCGACGCCCACCGGGTCGGCACGCTCCTGCGCGTCGAGCAGGCGCTCGTAGTCCTCGCGCGGAAACTTTGCGTCGATCGGCAGCCACAGCGGCGCGCCGCCTTCGTCGGGGCCGCGCCGGCCCGGCAGGCGGATCGCAAATTCGACCCGCGCGCCCGAGCCGGGCACGGTTTCGACATTGGCCGCGTACTGCTCGAGCGTGAAGACCTGTTCGAGCAGGGCCGCGAGCTGCACCTCGCCGACGATGCCGCGGGTCTTGACGTTGTTCAGCACCCGATTCAGCGAGCCGACATCGCGCGCCAGGGTCTGCATCTCGCCCAGGCCACGGTGCACCTGCTCGAGGCGATCGGCGACCTGTTTGAAACTCTCCCCGAGCCGCTGCTCGAGCGTGGCGTGCAGCTTTTCGTCGACGGTGGCGCGCATCTGGTCGAGCTTTTTTTCGTTGCCTTCTTGCAGGGCGATCAGGCGCCGCTCGTTGGCCGCCGACAGTGCCTGCAGTTGTTCGGCCAGGGTGTCGCTGAAGCGGCGCAGCGCGGCGTCGGTCTGCTGCGCGGTCGCGCTCAATTGCAGCCGGAATGAATCGATCTGCTCGTTCTGCGTGCGCGCGACGTCGCCGCCCTGGGCGAGCAGCATCTGCTGAAACGTGCCGAGGTCGGCGCGTGTGGTCTGCGCCTGGCGGCCAAGTTCATCGCGCAGTTCGCGTTCGAGTTTTTCAATCGTCTGGCTGACGGCGCTTTCGACCTCGCTGCCGGCCTGTGGGCGCAACAGCAGCCAAAGCACCAGCAGCAGGATCAGCACCAGCAGCGCGAGGGCCGCCGCCATGGCTATCGAGTCGGGCATGGGGCGATTGTCTCAGGCCAGCGCCGGGCCGCCCCGAGCGTGGGGCTCGTCACGTCAGGCCCTGCCAAGCAGCGCTTCAGGGTTGATCGGTGTTGGCGGCGCGCCGCCGGTCAAGGCCGCGATGAGGTTGTCGGCGGCGAGGTTGGCCATCGCCCGCCGCGTCGCGACGGTGGCGCTGGCGATATGCGGGGTGAGCACGACATTCGGCAGGGTCAGCAGATCGGGGTGGACTGCCGGCTCGCCTTCAAAAACATCCAGCCCGGCGGCGGCGATGCGGCGCTCGCGCAGCGCGGCGGCCAGCGCGGCGTCGTCGACGATGCCGCCGCGCGCGATATTGGTCAGCGTTGCCGTCGGTTTCATCAGGCCAAGTTCCGTGGCGCCGATGACGTGGTGGCTGGCGGCTGAATACGGCAGCACCAGCACCAGATGGTCGGCCTCGCGCAGCAGCGTGACCATGTCGACATAACGCGCACCGACTGGGGCTTCGTCGGCTGCCGTCAGCCGGCTGCGGTTGTGATAGATGACCTTCATGTTGAAACCCAGCGCACCGCGGCGAGCGATCGCCTGCCCGATGCGGCCCATGCCCAGAACGCCCAGCGTCGCGCCATGCACGTCGCTGCCGGTGAACATGTCGTACGACCAGCGCGTCCACTCGCCGCGGCGCAGAAAGTGTTCGCTCTCGGCCATCCGCCGTGCCGCGGCCATCATGAGCGCGAAGCCAAAATCGGCGGTGGTCTCGGTCAGCACGTCGGGCGTGTTGGTGGCGAGCACGCCATGCGCCGTGCACGCGGCGATGTCGAAGTTGTTGTAGCCCACCGCCATATTGGCGACCACGCGCAAAGCGGGGCAGGCGTCCAGCACCTCGGCATCGATGCGTTCGCTGCCGGTGGTGAAAGCGCCCTGCTTGCCTTGCAGGCGCTCAATCAGCTGCGCCTTGGTAAAGATGGTGTCGGCAGGGTTGTCCTCGACCTCAAAGTGGCAACGGAGCCGCTCGACGACGTCGGGGAACACGGCACGCGAGACGAGGACATGGGCTCGGGTCATGACAGCGCGCTCGCTTCAGCGAAACCAGATGAAGGTCATCAGCACAAACAGCGGGATCAGCACGCAGCCGCTCCAGGCCATGTAGCCAAAGAAGCTGGGCATGCGGATGCCACGCTCTTCGGCGATCGCCTTGACCATGAAGTTTGGCGCGTTGCCGATGTAGGTGTTGGCGCCCATGAACACCGAGCCCGCAGAGACTGCCGCCAGCGTGCCGGCCAGCGTCGTCATCAGCACCTTCGCGTCGCCGCCCGCGAGGTTGAAGAACACGAGGTAGGTTGGTGCGTTGTCGAGGAAAGAACTGAGCACACCACTGAACCAGAAGTAGGCCCACTCCAGCGGCTGGCCATCCGGGCCGGTGACCGCGCGCGCAACGGCAGAAAAGGCGCCAGACTCACCGGCCTTGAGGATCGCGAGAACCGGGATCATCGTCAGGAAGATAGCGATAAAGAGCTTGGCCACCTCTTGCATCGGGGCCCACGAAAACTGGTTCTTCTCGCGCACGCCCGCGGGCGTGATCGCCAGCGACACCAGCGTGACAACCAGCAGCAACACGTCGCGCACAATTTGCTGCAACTGGACCTGGGTGCCGAAGACATCGAAGGCGATGCCCGGCTTCCACACGCCGCTGATCAGCACCAGCGCCATCACAGCCAGCAGCGGCAGGAAGTTGATCACGCCCTCAAGGCCCAGGCTGGGCGTGTCGGGTGTGGGGTCCATCTTCAACACGCCCTCTCTGCGGTACCAGTAGCTGTCGACCGCATAGAAAATGGCGAGCAACGCGCCGAGCAGGAACAGCGTTTCCGGGAGTATGTGCTTGGCGGTCCAGAAGAACTCGACCCCCTTCAGGAACCCCAGGAACAGCGGCGGGTCGCCCAGCGGCGTCAAAGAGCCGCCAGCGTTGCTGACGGTGAAGATGAAGAAGACGACCACATGCGCGACATGCTTGCGGTTGTCGTTGGCGCGAACCAGCGGGCGGATGAGCAACATCGACGCACCGGTCGTCCCCATGACGCTGGCCAGAACCGACCCGATGGCCAGGATCGCGACGTTCGTCGCCGGGCTGCCGTGCAGGTTGCCGCGCACGTAGATGCCGCCGGC
>JAYUSP010000192.1:0-21492 GCA_043755615.1 Betaproteobacteria bacterium | reverse complement strand
AGTTTGAATCCCGGCTCGAACTTTTTGCCCGCGCCGACAGCACCGACCAGGTGCTCTACGGCGCCGCGACGCTGCTCGCGCGCCTGGTCGCCTGGGCGCGTGCGCGGCAGGCGCGGGTGGCCCGGTTCAGGCTGGAAATGCATCACGAGCCACGCCACCGTGCCGACGACAAAACACCCGCCAGCACGGTGCTCGAAGTGGCGCTGGCCGATGCGTCCAACGACCCCGCGCACTTGCAACTGCTGCTGCGCGAGCGCCTGGCCCGGTTGCCCCTGCCCGCGCCGACGCTGGAGCTGCGCCTGCATTGCCAGGCGCTGGTGCACAGCGCAGCGCCGAGTGGCGAGTTGTTCCCGTCACGCACCAGCGAGCGTGACGGCCTGACCCGATTGCTCGAGCGCTTGCAGGCCCGCCTGGGCGCGGCCCAGGTGCAGCGCCTGCGACTGGTGGCCGACCACCGGCCCGAGCGGGCGACGGCGATGGGCCCGGTGCAGGGCGCACCACATGCCGCAACCGCATCCGCAACCGCATCCGCAACCATATCCCCACCCGGCCCGCACCTCACCCGCCCGGTCTGGCTCGAACCCGAACCGCAGCCCCTGCACGAGAGAGGTTTGCAGCCGCTGCTCGATGGCCGGCCGCTGCAACTGCTGGCCGGCCCCGAGCGCATCGAAACCGCTTGGTGGGACGGCGGCGCCGCGGGTGGGGCGGGGGGTGCGGCCGATGCAGGTGCTGCGGGCGGCACGCCCACTGCACGCGACTACTTCGTCGCGCAGGCCAGTGACGGCTCGCTGGTCTGGGTCTACCGCGCCCGGCTGCCACACTGCGACGCCGCGGCGGGCTGGTTTTTGCACGGGCGCTTTGCGTAGCCTGTCGAAGGCAGGCTCGCGGCGCTGAAGCGTGCGGGCCGAGCCCGGCCGAGCCGAGTCTCAACGCACTTCGTCGGGGTCGGGCTCAAAAGCCTGCGGCGCCAGGCGCGCGCGCCGGCGCAGCACCAGCACCAGCGTGCCGACCGCCAGCACGAGCAGCACCGCGGGCCCGTACCAGAGCAGCGCGGTGGAGCTTTTCAGCGGCGGGCGGTAGCGCACGAAGTCGCCGTAACGCGCGGTCATGTAGTCGATGATCTGCGCTTCGCTCTGCCCCTTGGCCAGCATTTCGCGCACTTGGCGGCGCAGGTCGACGGCGAGGTCGGCGTTGGAGTCGGCGATGGTCTGGTTCTGGCAGACCAGGCAGCGCAGCTCGGCCGAAATTCGCATCACCTGCACTTCGAGCGCCGGGTTCGCGGCCGCTGGTGCGGCTTCGCGGGGCTGCGCCAGCGCCGCAGCGGCGCTGAACCACAGCGCTGCGGGGATGGCTACGATAGCCGACGCAATGGCCGACAAAAGCGGCGACGCAAGCGGCGGCGCAATGGCCGACAAACGGGCTGACAAAAGGACCGCCGCCGGGCGGGCGAGCAGGCGCAGGATCAGGCGCAAGTCAAACACCCAGATCCTTCAATATCGGCTCGAGCTTGCTGCGGATCGCCGCTTCGGTGAGCGGGCCGATGTGTTTGTAGCGGATCACGCCCTGGCCATCGACGACAAAGGTTTCGGGCACGCCGTAGACACCGAAGTCGATGCCGGTGCGGCCATCGGCGTCGACCAGCGTCGCGACATACGGGTCGCCCAGGCGTTGCAGCCAAGCCTGCGCTTGAGCGTTCTGGTCCTTGTAGTTCAGGCCGTAGACCGGCACCTTGCTGCGCTGGGCAAAAGCCACGATCAGCGGATGTTCTTCGCGACAGGGCGCGCACCAGGACGCCCAGACGTTGAGCACGTAGACCTTGCCGCGCAGGTCTTCGCTCTTGACCAGCGTGTTGTCGCTCAGGCGCGGCAGTACAAACGTCGGCGCGGGTTTGCCGATCAGCGGCGAAGGCACTTCGCGCGGGTTCAGGCTCAAGCCGGCGTACAAAAACCAGGCCAGTGCAATGAAGACCGCGAGCGGGACCAGGAAGCGCAGGCTTTTCATGGGTGGCAGCAAAACAGACAAGTCACGGCGCAGCGGTGGCACCGGTAGCGCCAGCAAACAACGGCGCCTGCGCCGTCTGCCGCGCACGGTAACGCCGGTCGAGTGCGGCGAGCAGGCCACCCAGCGCCATCAATACGCAGCCGCCCCAGATCCAGTCGACATAGGGCTTGACGTACAGGCGCACGATCCAGGCCGCACCGCCGTCCACCGGCTCGCCCAGGGAGACGTACAGGTCACCCGTCAGGCGGGTGCTGATCGCAGCCTCTGACATCGGCATGCTCTGCACCCGGTAGATGCGTTTTTCGGGGTACAGGTCGAGTTCTTTTTTGCCGTCGCGCAGGACCTCGATCCAGCCCTGCACGGCGCGGTAGTTGGGCCCCTCGATCTCGCGAAACTCGCGCATCGTGAAGCGCCAGCCGGCGAGCTCGCTGCTGTCGCCGGGGCGCATCTTGACGTCGCGCTCGACCTCGTGGGTACGCACATTGGTGACGCCGAAGATGAAGACTGCGATGCCCAGATGCGCCAGCATCATGCCCAGCGTGGCACGCGGGATCTGCCGCGCGCGCTGCCAGGCAGAAGCGCCGCCGCGCGGCGCGATGCGCTCCCAGACATCGGTGGCGACACTGGCCACCACCCACCAGCCCAGCAGCAGCCCGAAAGCCGACATCGCGGTGAATTTGCCCGACCACCAGGCGCCACCGACAGCACAGATCACGGCCACCGCGGCGGCCCATTTCAGGCGTTGCCTCAAGTCCGGCAGCGCGGTCTGTTTCCAGCGCGAGATCGGGCCGACGCCCATCAGAAAGACCAGTGGCGCCATCAGCGGCACGAAGACGGTGTCGAAATACGGCGCGCCGACCGAGATCTTGCCCAGACCCAGCGCATCCAGCAGCAGCGGGTAGAGCGTGCCGAGCAGCACCGCCGCGCAGGCCACTAGCAGCAGCACGTTGTTGGCCAGCAGCAGGGTCTCGCGCGAAAGCAGCGCGAATCGCGCGCCGATGCCCACCGTCGGCGCGCGCCAGGCATACAGGCCCAGCGACGAGCCGATGACGATGACCAAAAAGGCCAGGATGAAGACGCCGCGGCTGGGGTCGGTGGCAAACGCATGCACCGACGACAGCACGCCGCTGCGCACGAGGAAGGTGCCCAGCAGCGACAGCGAAAACGCCAGGATCGCCAGCAGCACCGTCCAGCTCTTGAAGCTGCCACGTTTTTCGGTCACCGCCAGCGAATGGATCAGCGCAGTGCCCACCAGCCAGGGCATGAACGAGGCGTTTTCAACCGGGTCCCAGAACCACCAGCCGCCCCAGCCGAGTTCGTAATACGCCCACCAACTGCCCAGGGCGATGCCGATCGTCAGGAACATCCACGCGATGGTCGTCCAGGGCCGCGTCCAGCGCGCCCATTGGGCGTCGAGTTGGCCGCCAATGAGGGCCGCGACGGCAAAGGCGAAGGCGACCGAAAAACCGACATAGCCCATGTACAACATCGGCGGGTGGATGACCATGCCCGGGTCTTGCAGCAGCGGGTTCAAGTCGCGGCCGTCAGCGGCGGCCGGGATCAGGCGCTCGAAGGGGTTGGACGTGAACAGCGTGAAGAGCAGGAAGCCGACCGCGAGCAGCGCCATCACGGACAGGATGCGCGCCAGCACCGGCAGCGGCAGGTGCTGGCTGAACAGCGCCACCGCGGCCATCCAGCCGACCAGCATCAGCAGCCACAGCAGCAGCGAGCCTTCATGCCCGCCCCAGACGGCTGCGATGCGGTACGGCAAAGGCAAGGCGCTGTTGGAATTTTGCGCGACATAGAGCACCGAAAAATCGTTGCTCACGAAGGACGTGGTCAGGCTCGCATAGGCCAGCACGATGAGCAGCAACAGCACCAGCGTGCCGGGCCGCGCCAGTGCCATCCACGGCAGGTGAGCACGCTGCGCGCCGGCCAGCGGCAGTGTGCCGAGCACGGCGGCCAGCGCCAGCGCCAACCAGAGTGCGAAGTGACCGAGTTCGGGGATCATGGCTTGCTCACGGTTTGCTCATACCCTGCACCGTCTTGCCGAGCTGGCTGTTGCCGGCCTGCGCACGTTTCAGCGCTTCGGCGGCTTCGGGTGGCATATAGTTTTCATCGTGTTTGGCCAGCACTTCGCGGGCCACAAAAACGCCGTCCTTCAACTGCCCCTGCGCGACCACACCTTTGCCCTCTTTGAACAGGTCGGGAAGGATGCCCTCGTAGCGCACCTTGATCGTTCTGGCGGTGTCGGTGACTGCAAACGCCACCGTCACGCCGTCGCGCTGCACGCTGCCTTCTTCGACCATACCGCCGAGGCGGAAGGTCTTGCCCTGCGGCGCTTCGTTGGCGGCGATCTGGCTGGGTGAGTAGAAAAACACCAGGTTGCTCTGGAACGCGTTGAGCACCAGCGCCACGATGGCACCCACGGCGACAAGGCCGCCGAGCACGATGGCGGTACGTTGATGGCGGGGTTTCATGAATCTTCCTTTAGATCGCTGTCGGTGTCGGTGTCGGTGTCGCTGTCTGCGGCGGCCACCGCCCGCCAGTGGCGCCGCCTTGCCAGCAGCGGTTCGGCGAGCATGAAGGCCAGCGTCACACCATACGCGCCCCAGACGTAAGCGGCGTAACCACCCATCGCCCAGAAATCCGCCACACTGGACCAGCTCATCGAGTCGCTCCACCGCGGTTCAGTTCCATCGCCCAGGCCGCGCCGCGTTCACGTTCGACGACGACTGCACGCGTGCGCATGAAAACCACCGCAAAGGCGTAGGCCCAGAAAGCCAGCGTCATCAGCAGCATCGCGGTGAGCATGGTGCTGGCCATTCTCGACCCGCCGCTGACGCTGATGCTGGCGCCCTGGTGGAGTGTGTTCCACCACTGCACCGAAAAATAGATGATCGGCACATTCACCGCGCCGACGATGGCCAGCAGCGCGCCGGCGCGGTCGGCCCGCCGCGGGTCGTCGATGGCTTCGACAAGGGCGATAAAACCGAGGTACAAAAACAGCAGGATCAGGGTCGAGGTCAGGCGCGCGTCCCAGACCCACCAGGTGCCCCAGGTTGGTTTGCCCCAGATCGCGCCGGTCCACAACGCGACGAGCGCGAACATCGCACCTGTTGGCGCGACGGCACGTGCGACCATCGACGCCAGACGGGCATTGAAGGCCCAGCCCACCGCCGCCCAGAAGGCCATCACCAGGTAGAGCACCATCGCCATCCAGGCGGCCGGCACGTGGATGAAGATGATGCGGTAGACCTCGCCCTGCGTGGCGTCGATGGGGGCGACAAAAAACCCCAGCCACAGGCCGGCGCCGGTGAGCAGCAGCGCCGCTGCCCAACACCAGGGCACCAGCGCACCGGCCAGCGCGTAGAACTTCGGCGGCGATGAAAAGGTGAAAAAGGTCAGGGGCATCGGGAGGGTGCCGCGCGGCACCGGATCGGGTTCGGGTTCGGGTTCGGACAATCCAGTGCCGTCGTTGTGATCGCTGCCGGTTTCATTCGGTGGAGATTCTCAACGCCGCCGCAGTGGCCAGTGGCAGGCCAGCCAAGCTGGCGATGAGCAGCGCGCCGAGAAGCGAATAGTGCCCTGAAGCCGATAGCCCCGCCTCGACTGCGCCTACCGCACCAGCGCCAAAGATCAAGGCCGGCGTCGCCAGCGGCAGCACGACCAGGATCAGCAGCATGCCGCCGCTGCGCAGACCCAGCGTCAGCGCGGCGCCGAGCCCGCCGAGCAGGCTCAAGGTCGGTGTGCCCAGAACGAGGCCGATGACGAGGCTGGTGAGTGCATCTGGAGACAGGTCGAAGAGCACGCCGATCAGCGGCGCGGCGACGATCAACGGCAGCCCGCTGACCAGCCAATGCGCTGCCGCCTTCGCCGCCGCGACGGCGACTGCCGGCTGCGGCGCGAGCAGCATCTGTTCGAGCGACCCGTCGAGGTGGTCGCTGCTGTACAGCGTATTCACCGACAGCATCGAGGCGAGCAGCGCGCAGACCCAGACGATGCCCGGCGCGATCTCGCGCAGCGTATCTGCCTCGGGGCCGACACCGAGGGGGAACAGGCTCACCGCGACGATAAAAAACGCCACCGGCAGCAGCGACTCGATGCGCCGCCGCGCGGCCAGGCGCAGGTCGCGCAGCAGGATCGTGATGAAGAGGGACCTCACGAGCTGGCCGTCGCTACCGCCGCGGCGGTCGACGTCGATGCCGACTCGTGTGACGGCGCCGTGGCGTCAAGGTCGAGCAAGCGCGGCGTCGGCGACCGCAGGCTCAGCGGCTGGTGGCTGGTAAGCAGCGTCGCGCCGCCGCTGGCGGCATGTTCGGCAAGCAGGCTGTTCAGTGCCGCGATCCCGCTGTCGTCGAGCGCATCGAAGGGCTCGTCGAGCAGCCACAACCGTGCCGCACCGGGCAAGGCCAACCGCGCCAATGCGACCCGGCGGCGCTGGCCCTGGCTTAGCGTGCGCACCGGCGCATCAGCGCGCGACGCCACACCGAGCCGACGCAGCGCCAGCAACAGCGCCGCGCGGTCGGGCGCAGTGGCGCTGTGCAACTGGGCCAGAAAACGCAACGCTTCGGCCGCACTGAGATCGTCCTTGAGCGCATTGCCGTGGGCGACATAGGCCAGATGCTGGCGCCAGGCGCTGCCGGCTTCGGCGAGAGGCGCGCCGTCAAATTCGATGACACCATGTTCGGGTGACGCCAGCCCGGCAAGCAGCCGCAGCAGCGTCGTCTTGCCGCGGCCGTTGCGGCCGCGCAGCCAGACCACATCACCGGCAGCAAGGCTGAAATCGAGGCCACTGAAGAGGCGCCGCTCGCCCCGCTGGCCGGCCAGCGCGCGCACTTGCAGCAGCGGTTGCGCGACGCTCACTGCGGCAGCTTCAGGCTGCCTTCGGCGCTGAAGCGCGTGCCACCCAGCAGGCTGCCGACACCGCCGCCGGCAAAACGGCCGCGCACCGCATAAGGCATCTCGCCGCGCGGCGCGCCGTCGATCAAGCCGATCATTTGCCGCACCGCGGCGCTGGCCGAGACACTCACCGGCACCGTGACCACGATCTCGCCGAAGCGCGGCACGGTGCCGGTTTCGGCACTCACGCCGCTGGCCAGCGGCCGGCCGTTGACGTCGAGGTCGAGCGCGATGCCGTCAAACTCGATCGCCGCTTCGTTCGGGTTCTGCACCCGCAGCCTGACCGCAAAGCGCAGCTCGAAACCTTCGCCCTTCAGGCGCTCGATGCCGACCAGGTTGACCTTCGGTGGTTCGCGGCCGGGCAGCGAGGCGCAGCCGCTGAGCAGTGCGCCGGCGATGGTTGCGGCAAGGCTGATAGCAGCCGATCGCCGGGCCGGCAACGCGAACCGCGACACGCCGCGCGTCATGGTGCTGCTCCAGCGCCGCCCCAGACCTGGAGCAGCCAGCGGTTGAGGTCGCCGATCTCTTCGATGCATACCGAATGGCCCATCGGATAGCGATGCCATTCGAGCGCATGGCCAAGTGTTTGCAGCAAGTCGCGTGACGCGGTCGCGCGTGCGATCGGGATCATTTCGTCCTGCTCGCCATGGGCCATGAAGATCGGCGCGTCGGCGTTGGCGGCGGCGCGCTCGGCGGCGGTCCTGGCCGCCAGCGGCAGATAACCCGACAGGCCGACGAGGCCGCCCAGGGCCTCAGGGTATCGCAGGCCGGCGCAAAGTGTCATCGCGCAGCCTTGCGAAAAACCCATCAATACGATGCGCGCGGCGGGAATGCCACGCTCGCGCTCGCGGTGAATCAAGCCGTGCACGATGCCGATGCTGGCGCGCAGGCCGGCTTCGTCTTCGCCGCGGCCGGCGCCTTCGGTGCCCAGGATGTCGTACCAGGCACGCATCGTGTAGCCGCCATTGATCGTGACCGGGCGCACCGGCGCGTGTGGCAGCACGAAGCGCACGGCGCCGATCGCCGCGAGCTGCAAGGCTTCGCACACCGGCACAAAGTCGTTGCCATCGGCGCCCAGGCCGTGCAGCACGATCAGGCTGGCGCCGGGGTTCGGGCCGGATTCAATTTCGATCGGGGTGTCGCGCATCGCTTGGTTCATCGACATGCTCAGTAGTTCAGGCCCATCGCCGAGCGCACGTCCTTCATCGTCCGGCGCGCCACCGTGCGCGCGCGCTCGGTGCCCATCTCGACGATCCAGTGCACCTGCTTCGGGTTGCTCAGGTATTTTTCGGCACGCTCATGCCAGGGCTGCTGCTCCTTGATGATGGCGTCGATGACCGGCTGCTTGCATTCCAGGCAGCCGATGCCGGCGGTGATGCAGCCCTGGCTCGCCCAGGCCTGGGTCTCGGCGTCGCTGTAGACGCGGTGGAACTGCCAGACCGGACAGCGGGCCGGGTCACCGGGGTCGGTGCGGCGCACGCGCTGCGGGTCGGTCGGCATGCGCCGGATCTTGGTCTCGACATCCTTGGGCGCCTCGCGCATGGCGATGGTGTTGCCATAGCTCTTGCTCATCTTCGCGCCGTCCAGGCCGGGCAGCTTGGTGACTTCCGTGTGCAACGCCTGGGGCTCGGTGAGAATCGACTGGCCACCGCCGCGCAAGTGGCCGCGCAGGACTTCGGTTTCTTCGTCACTCCAGCCGGCCACCGCCGCTGCGGCCTTGCGCACGATGGCCTCGCCCTTGGCCAGCGCTTCAGGCGCGCCGGTTTCGCCAAAGACCTTGCGCTGCTTGTCGAAATACCGCCCATCGTCCTTGCCGAGCTTGGCCACTGCGGCGGCGGCCTTGGTTTCGAAGCGGCCGTCGCGGCCATAGAGATGGTTGAAGCGGCGCGCGACTTCGCGTGTCAGTTCGACATGCGAGGCCTGGTCTTCGCCGACCGGCACGTAGGTCGCCTTGTAGATCAGGATGTCGGCGGCTTGCAGCAGCGGGTAACCGAGAAAGCCGTAGGTTGCGAGGTCACGGTCCTTCAGCTTCTCGATCTGGTCCTTGTACGTTGGAACCCGCTCAAGCCAGCCCAGCGGCGTGCCCATCGCCAGCAGCGTGAACAGCTCGGCATGTTCGGGCAGGCGGCTCTGGATGAAGAGGGTGGATTTGTCCGGGTCCAGGCCGGCGGCGAGCCAGTCGATGACCATGTCGTAGACGGTCTTTTCGATGACGTCGCGGTCTTCGTAGTGGGTCGTCAGCGCGTGCCAGTCGGCGACGAAGAAAAAGCAGTCGTGCTCTTCCTGCAGGCGCACCCAGTTTTTCAACGCGCCGTGGTAGTGGCCGAGGTGCAGTGCGCCAGTCGGACGCATGCCGGAAAGGACGCGGGATCGCATGGTGGTCAATGGGATTGGTCTGGCGTGGGTGAGGCTTGACTTGGGGCGTGACCAGGGCGTGCCTGAGTCGTCAACGACGATTCTCGCAGAGCCCACCGTGCAGGACCCACGCACTACACTGCCCGCCGCCATGAAGCGCATCGTGATCCTCATCTCCGGCCGCGGCTCGAATATGCAGGCCATCCAGCAGGCCTGCGTGGCCGAAGGCTGGCCGGCGTGTGTCGTCGCCGTGATCAGCAACCGCGCCGACGCTGCCGGGCTGGCCTTCGCGGCGCAGCAGGGCATTGCTACAGCGGTCGTCGACCACAAGGGTTTTGCCACGCGCGCGGCGTTTGACGATGCGCTCGCCGTGGTGATCGATGGCTTTGCGCCGGACCTGGTCGCGCTGGCCGGATTCATGCGTATCCTCGGGGCCGATTTTGTCGCGCGCTACGAGGGCCGGTTCTTGAACGTTCACCCGTCCTTGCTGCCGGCGTTCACCGGGCTGCACACCCATCGCCGTGCCATCCAAGCCGGCTGCAAGCTGGCCGGTGCGACGGTGCACTTTGTGACTGCCGAACTCGACCACGGCCCGATCGTGTTGCAGGCTGTGGTGCCGGTGCTTGGCAGCGACGATGAAGACCGCCTGGCGGCGCGGGTGCTGACGGTTGAGCACCAGATCTATCCTCGCGCGGTGCGCTGGTTTGTCGAAGGCAAGCTGCGCGTCGCCGCCAGCGTCGTGCAGCATGTCGATGGCCTTTCCCAACTGCTCGTCTAGCCCCTCAAAGCCCCGATGCATCCTGGCGCCCTGCTGGACCTGACCACCGAGCTGATCCGCTCGCTGCTGCGATTTGATTCGCCGGCCGACGCGGTGTTGTCGACTTTTTTCCATCGCCAGCGCGCGGTCGGCTCGCAGGAGCGCAGCACCCTGGCGGAGACGGCCTACGCGGTGTTGCGCCAGCGCCTGCTGTACCAGCATCTGGCGCAAAGCGGCAGCGGCGCGCTCGAGCGCCGGCTGGCGATCCTGGGTTGGCAAGGCGACGCGAAATATCTGCGCCGCGCGCTCGGGCCGAACGAGCTGCAATGGCTTGCCGCAGCGCAGGCGATCGACCGCAAAACGCTGCCCGAAAAGCTGCGCCACAACCTGCCGGACTGGTTGTCGAACCCGCTGCGCGAGCAGGTTGGCGATGAGTTCTGGCCGCTGGTGGATGCACTCAACAGCCCCGCGCCGCTCGACCTGCGCGTCAATGCCCTCAAGGCCAAGCGCGACGACGTGCATGCCGAGTTGAAGGCCGCGGGCGTCGAAGCCAAGTCGACGCCGTATTCGCCCTGGGGCCTGCGCCTGGCCGCCAAACCCGGGCTGAACCGGATGGACGTTTTTCTGCGCGGCGACGTCGAAGTCCAGGACGAAGGCAGCCAGTTGCTGGCGCTGATCACCGGCGCCGCACGCGGCGAGATGGTCGTCGACTTCTGCGCCGGCGCTGGCGGCAAGACCCTGGCGCTGGGCGCGATGATGCGCAATACCGGGCGCCTGTACGCGTTCGACACGTCCGGCCACCGGCTCGACGCGCTCAAACCGCGGCTGGCGCGCAGCGGGTTGTCCAACGTCTACCCGTCGCAGATCGCTCACGAGCGCGACGACCGCGTCAAGCGCCTGGCCGGCAAGGTCGACCGGGTGCTCGTCGATGCGCCTTGCTCCGGGCTGGGAACGCTGCGCCGCAATCCCGATCTGAAATGGCGCCAGTCGCCAACGGCGGTGGCCGAGATGAAGGTGCTGCAACTCGCGATCCTGACCAGCGCAGCGCGGCTACTGCGCCCGGGCGGGCGGCTGGTCTACGCCACTTGCAGCCTGCTGCGGGCCGAAAACGAGGCCGTCGCCGAGGCCTTCACTGCCGCCGAGGGGCGGGAGTTCGAGCCGATGCCGGCGGCCGCCGCGCTGGCCGCGGCGCGTGTCGAGGGTCCGCAGGCGCTCGACTCGGCGGGCTTTCTGCGCCTGTGGCCACACCGGCACGGCACCGACGGGTTTTTTGCCGCAATCTGGCAACGACGCTGAAAAGCGCGCATCCAGCCTTGAAGTTCGGCAAATAGCGCCCAAGTCGATCCAGGCGTCCCTGGTCAGAAGTTCGGCCGGGTATGCAATTTCCACGTTACCAAACGCGCCAGCGCAACTACAATACAAAGTTAGCCGCGCGTCACGCGCGGTAAGAAGGCAAGGATTCTCCCGATGGATACGTTCTGGATGCTCCACGACGCTGTGGTCGACGGTTTTGCCCACGGCCTGCTGCAAGCATCGTGGTGGCAGGTTCTTGTCGTGACGCTAGTGTTCACTCACATCACGATCGCCTGTGTGACTATCTTTCTGCACCGCGCCCAGGCGCACCGGGCGCTGGAGCTGCACCCGCTGCCGGCGCACTTCTTTCGCCTCTGGCTGTGGCTGACAACCGGCATGGTGACCAAGGAATGGGTCGCCATCCACCGCAAGCATCACGCCAAATGTGAAACTGACGAAGACCCGCACAGTCCGGTCACGCGCGGCATCAAGACCGTGCTGCTGACCGGCTCGGAGCTTTATCGCAGCGAGGCCAAGAACCAGGAAACGTTGGCCAAGTACGGCCACAACACGCCTGACGACTGGATCGAGCGCAACCTTTATACCCGCTTCAGCTGGCAGGGCGTCGGCGTGATGCTGGTCATCAATATCGCGCTCTTCGGTGCCATCGGGCTGGCGGTCTGGGCGGTGCAGATGTTGTGGATTCCGATCACCGCAGCCGGCATCATCAACGGCATCGGCCACTACTGGGGCTACCGCAATTTCGAAGCCTCGGACGCGTCGCGCAATATCGTGCCCTGGGGCATTGTCATTGGCGGCGAGGAATTGCACAACAACCACCACACTTACCCGACGTCGGCCAAGCTTTCGGTCAAGCCGTTCGAGTTCGATATCGGCTGGGCGTATATCCGCACCCTCGAGATCCTGGGCCTGGCGACGGTGCGCAAGACCGCGCCGCAACTCAAACTCGGCAGCGTCAAGGCGCTGGCCGACAGCCACACGCTGGAGGCGATCATCGCCAACCGCTACGAGGTGATGGCCAAGTACGCCGCCGAGTTGCAGCGCGCGGTGCGCAGCGAGATCACGCGGCTGAAGGCACAGGGGGGCGAAAGCCACGCGCGCTGGAAAGACATGCTGCTGGCCAAGGCCTGGCTGCACCGCGACGACGACAAGATCCCGCAGGGCGTCAAACCGCGCCTGGCTTTAGCGCTGGACGACAGCCCGAAGCTGGCCAAGCTGGTGGCGATGCGCGAAGAGCTGCGCGGCCTGTGGACACGGACCAATGTCTCGGCCGAGCAATTGGTGGCCGACCTCCAGGCCTGGTGCAAGAAGGCCGAGGAAAGTGGCATCGCGGCGCTGCAAGACTTTGCGTTGAAGCTGCGCGCGGCGCACGCGTAAAGACTGTGCGCTGTGCGCCGGCCAGCGCCGGCGCTGCAGAGCAGCAACCAACCCCTCCCGACGCCCAACAAAAAACCCGCTCGGCTCGCGCCCAGCGGGTTTTTCTTTGGCCGCAGACTGCCGACGCCGCCAGTCGCTGCGACTTACTTCAGCTTGATTTCCTTGTACAGCACATGCTTGCGCGCCTTCGGGTCGAATTTCAGAAATTCGAGCTTCTCCGGCGTGGTCTTCTTGTTCTTGCTCGTGGTGTAGAAGTGGCCGGTGCCGGCCGTGGACTCAAGCTTGATCTTTTCGCGTCCGCCTTTGGTTGCCATGTTCTTCTCCTAGTTCAAAGGGCGGTCAAAGGGCGTGTCTGGCACGCAGGTCGGCAACCACCTTGTCGATGCCGACCTTGTCGATCAGGCGCAGCGCCGAGGTGCTGATGCGCAAGCGCACCCAGCGGTTCTCGGTTTCGACCCAGAAGCGGCGGTAGTGCAGGTTCGGCAGAAACCGGCGCTTGGTGCGGTTGTTGGCGTGGGACACATTGTTTCCCACCATCGGGCCTTTACCCGTGACTTGACAGACGCGTGCCATTTCGATTCCAAAAAAAGTCGAGACTGCCGGGAGTCGGCAAAGTCTTTGATTATAGCGTCATTGCGGTGTCGATCGATAGCGTCCGGCTCGCCCGGCGCCAAGCGCGCCTGAGAGCGCCAGGGCGGTCGTTACCCCGACTGCTGCTCCAGGAAACGCTGCGCGTCCAGTGCCGCCATGCAGCCCGTGCCGGCGCTGGTCACGGCCTGCCGGTAGACATGGTCCTGCACGTCGCCGGCGGCAAAAACCCCCGGCACGCTGGTCATCGTGGCCAGGCCCGACAGGCCGCTGCGCGTAACGATGTAGCCGTCCTTCATTTCCAGCCGGCTCTTGAAGATCTCGGTATTCGGCTGGTGGCCGATGGCGATGAAGCAGCCTTTGAGCGTGATGTCAGTGGTCGCGCCGCCGCGGGTCGACTTGATGCGCACGCCAGTGACGCCGGTTTTGTCACCCAGCACTTCGTCCAGCGTGTGCCAGGTGTGCAGCTCGATCTTGCCGGCGTCGACCTTGGCCATCACCTTGTCGACCAGGATCGCCTCGGCGCGAAATTTGTCGCGGCGGTGGATCAGGTGCACTTTGGCTGCAATGTTCGACAGGTACAGCGCCTCTTCGACCGCGGTATTGCCGCCGCCGACCACGCAGACGTCCTGCTGTTTGTAGAAAAATCCGTCGCAGGTGGCGCAGCCGCTGACGCCGCGACCCATGAAGGCCTCTTCGCTGGGCAGGCCCAGGTACTTGGCGCTGGCCCCGGTGGCGATGACCAGCGCATCGCAGGTGTAGGTGCCCGAGTCGCCGTTCAGCGTGAACGGCCGCTGGCTGAAGTCGACGCTGTTGATGTGGTCAAAGACGATCTCGGTGGCAAAGCGCTCGGCATGTTTCTGGAAGCGCTCCATCAGTTCGGGGCCCTGGACGCCCAGCACATCGGCCGGCCAGTTGTCGACATCGGTGGTGGTCATCAACTGGCCGCCCTGGGCCATGCCGGTGATGAGCAGCGGCTTGAGGTTGGCGCGCGCGGCGTAGATGGCGGCGCTGTAGCCAGCCGGGCCGGAGCCCAGGATCAGCACGCGGGCATGTTTGGTCGTTGTGGTCATGACGGTTTTTGAGGTCGGAAGTGAAGCAGCAAGCGCGGCGCTGCGCGAATCAGTGGGCGAAGAAGCCGGGAAACCAGGCGCTGATTGTGAGTTGGGGCCGGCGCGTATGGCGGCAAGATTGTCAATGGGCAAAATAGGGCGATTTTAGGTTTCCGAGGCAAAGTGCCGCGAAGTCCTGCTGGCGCCATTTCAACAAGAACGTAGGAGTTCACCGATGTCGATGCTTTCAAACCTGGATCTGATCCGCCGCGTGCCGCTGTTTTCGATGCTCACTCCCGAGCAGGCGCAGGCGGTGGCCGACGGCGTCGTCAAGCGGCGTTTCCGACGCGGCGAACTCGTCTGCGAGCAGGGCCGCAAGAGCAACTCGCTGTTCATCCTGCTCAACGGGCGGGCGCGGGTGCTGACCGCCGACTCGCGTGGCCGCGAGGTCATCCTGGCAGTACTCGAATCGGGTGACTATGTCGGCGAGATGAGCCTGATCGACAACGAGCCGCATTCGGCCACCGTGCGTGCCGAAGTCCAGACCGACATGCTGGTGCTGTCGCGCACTGATTTCGCGCGCTGCCTGCCGGAAAACTCCAGCCTCAGCTACGCCATCATGCGCGGCCTGGTGCGCCGCCTGCGCAATGCCGACCGCCAGATCGAGTCACTCGCCCTGCTCGATGTCTACGGGCGTGTCGCGCGCACGCTGCTCGATATGGCCGAGGTCGACGACGGCGTCAAGATCATCCGCCACAAGGTCAGCCGCCAGGATATGGCCAAGGTCGTCGGCGCCTCGCGCGAGATGGTCAGCCGGGTCATGAAAGACCTCGAAGAGCGCGGTGTCATCGAGACCCAGGACAACGGCTCGGTGATTCTCAAAGAGCGCGTCGCCGAGCCCGAATAGACCAGCCTCGCTGGCGTGACCGGCGATCACGACGCGCAGCGCGCTGTCTTCTGCGTCGGGCAGCGCGGCGCGTCGAGAGTTGAGCCAGCGAGCCAGCGAGCCGCCGCCCGGCTTGCGCCACAATCGGCGGCATGACATTTCCTCTGGGTTCGTTGCGTGCCGATGGCGCCTACGCGCGCGGCACGCCGGCCTCGCGTGTCGAGGCTGACCGCGAACGCGAGGCCGCGCCCACTGCGATCGCTTCAACCCGCGGTCGCGGCCTGCTGCTGGCGGCCACCGGCACGGCCGGTTTGCTGCTTTTCATTGCCCTTGTCAGCTACAGCGCGGTCGACCCCGGCTTCAGCACGTCAGGCAGTGGCTCGGCGCTGCGCAACAAGGCCGGTGCTTTTGGTGCGTGGGTCGCCGACCTGGCCTATTTCAGCTTCGGCTTTTCGGTTTGGTGGTTGATGCTCGTCGGCGCGCGGGCCTGGCTGTCGGCCTTGGCCCGATTGCTGCGCGACGAGGTTGCCGACGACGCCGCCGCTGCGGGACTGCGGCAGCGGCTGCTCTTTGCGGCTGGTGTCGTGTTCCTGGTCTGTGCCAGCGCCGCGCTCGAATGGACCCGCCTTTACCGCTTCGAAGCTCAACTGCCCGGGCATGCCGGCGGCGTGCTCGGCCACACGCTGGGCCCGGCGTCGATGCATGCCCTGGGTTTTGTCGGCTCCGGGGTGTTCTGGATCGCCGCGCTCGTCGCTGGGCTGCCGCTGGCCTTGCGATTTTCGTGGCTGCGCCTGGCCGATGGCATCGGCAGCCTGGTCGACTCGTTGCGCGAACGCCGGCAGGAAAAACGCGAGATCGCCGAAGACCAGCGCATCGGCGAGCAACTCGCCAGCGAACGCGAAGTGGTCGCCGAAGAGCAGCTTCATGCGGCCATCGAGCAGCACAAAAAACCGATCGTCATCGAACCACCGGTGCTTGATCTGCCGAAGTCGGTGCGGGTTGAAAAGGAGCGCCAGAAGCCGCTGTTTGTCGAGCTCAGCGATACCCGGTTGCCGCAGGTCGACCTGCTCGACGCAGCGCCGTCGCGCACCGAATCGATGACGCCGGAATCGCTGGAGATGACCTCGCGCCTGATCGAAAAGAAGCTCGCTGACTTTGGGGTCATCGTACGTGTGGTGGCGGCGTCGCCGGGGCCGGTGATCACACGCTACGAGGTCGAGCCCGATACCGGCGTCAAGGGTTCGCAGATCCTGAATCTGGCCAAGGACCTGGCGCGCTCGCTGAGCCTGGTCAGCATCCGTGTCGTCGAGACCATTCCCGGCAAGACGACGATGGCGCTGGAGCTGCCCAACGCGCGCCGGCAGACGATCCGCCTGGCCGAGATTCTGGGCTCGGCGCAGTACAACGACGCGTCGTCGATGCTCACGCTCGGCCTGGGCAAGGACATCATCGGTGCACCGATGGTCGCCGACCTGGCGAAGATGCCACATTGCCTGGTCGCCGGCACCACCGGGTCGGGCAAATCGGTGGGCATCAACGCGATGATCCTGAGCCTGCTCTACAAGGCCGAAGCGCGTGACGTGCGGGTCATCCTGATCGACCCGAAGATGCTCGAGATGAGTGTCTACGAAGGCATCCCGCACCTGCTGTGCCCGGTCGTCACCGACATGAAACAGGCGGCCAACGCGCTCAACTGGTGTGTCGGCGAAATGGAGCGCCGCTACAAGCTGCTCAGCAAGATGGGCGTGCGCCAGCTCTCCGGCTACAACCGCAAGATCGACGACGCAGCGGCTGCCGGCAACAAGCTGCCAAATCCCTTTAGCCTGACGCCCGATGCGCCCGAGCCGCTGGAGCGCCTGCCCTTCATCGTGGTCGTCATCGACGAACTCGCTGACCTGATGATGGTCGTCGGCAAGAAGATCGAAGAGCTGATCGCGCGCCTGGCGCAAAAGGCACGCGCTGCCGGCATCCACCTCGTGCTGGCGACGCAGCGGCCGAGCGTGGACGTGATCACCGGGCTCATCAAGGCCAACATTCCCACGCGCTTGAGCTTTCAGGTCAGCAGCAAGATCGACAGCCGCACGATCCTCGACCAGATGGGCGCCGAGGCCCTGCTCGGCCAGGGCGACATGCTCTACCTCACGCCCGGCGGTGGCCTGCCGGTGCGTGTGCATGGCGCCTTTGTCAGCGACGAAGAAGTCCACCGCGTCGTTGAATACCTCAAGAGCCAGGGCGCGCCGAACTACATCGAAGGCATCCTCGAAGGCGGCACGCTCGACGACGACGGCGCGGCGGCCGGCGAAACTGGCGCCGGGGGTGGTGACGCCGACCCGATGTACGACCAGGCGGTGGCGATCGTGCTGCAGCACCGGCGGGCATCGATCTCGCTGGTGCAGCGCCACCTGCGCATCGGCTACAACCGCGCCGCGCGGCTGCTCGAGCAGATGGAGCAATCGGGCATGGTTTCGGCGATGTCGAGCAACGGCAACCGCGACATCCTGGTGCCGGTGAGGGCCGAGTGAAGGCCTCGACCATGAACCCGCCGCCGCGCGGGTGGTTCGGCCGGGTCCACCGGGTCGGCCTGTTCGCCTTGATCGGCATCCCGCTGCTGCTGGCATCTTTGCCGGCCAGCGCCGACGCGCTCGACGCGCTGCGCGAGTTTGTTCGTGACGGCAAGAGCGGCCGCGGCAATTTCACCCAGACCGTGACCTCGGCCGACGGTGCGCGCAAGAAGGTGTCCAGCGGCAGCTTCGAGTTCTTGCGCCCGAACCGCTTTCGTTTCCAGTACAGCAAACCCTTCGAACAACTTATCGTCGCCGATGGCGTGAAGGTCTGGATCTACGATGCCGACCTGAACCAGGCGAGCTCGCGAAAGATCGCGATGGCACTCGGCTCGACACCGGCGTCGATCCTCGCCGGCGGTGCCATCGAAAAGGACTTTGACCTCGCTGCGCAGCCTTCGCGCGACGGCCTCGACTGGGCCTTGGCAACACCAAAAGTCAAGGACGGCACGATTCAATCGATGCGCATCGGCTTTCGGGGCAAGGAGCTGGCGGCGATCGATATCGCTGACGGATTTGGTCAGCGCTCGCTGTTGCAGTTCAGCGCCTTTGCCGCCAACGTGAATATCGCCGCTGACCGCTTCAGCTTCACGCCACCGGCCGGCGCCGACGTCATCGAGCAGTGAGCCGGCGGTCGTGAGCGGCTCGCTGTTTGACGATCCGGCGCCCGGCCACCGCGGCCACCGCGGCCCCGGCACCGCGGCGGCGTCGGCATTGAACACCGCGCCGCTGGCCGAGCGGCTGCGCCCACAAACGCTCGACGCGGTCGTCGGCCAGGCGCACCTGCTCGGGCCGGGCAAGCCGCTGCGCGTGGCGTTTGAATCCGGCCGGCTGCATTCGATGATCCTGTGGGGCCCGCCGGGGGTGGGCAAGACCACGTTGGCGCGGCTCGTGGCCGGCGCGATCGACGCCCAGTTCATCGTGCTGTCGGCGGTGCTTGCCGGCGTGAAGGACATCCGCGAGGCGGTGGAGAAGGCCCACGCGGCGCAGGCAGCCCGGCCCAGCGGCCGCGCCACGATCGTCTTCGTCGACGAGGTGCACCGCTTCAACAAGGCGCAGCAGGACGCGTTTTTGCCGCATGTCGAATCGGGGCTGTTCACCTTCATTGGCGCGACCACCGAGAACCCTTCGTTCGAGGTCAACTCGGCGCTGTTGTCGCGCGCGACCGTGCATGTGCTCAAGAGCCTCGACGACAACGAACTGGACGAACTGCTCGACCGCGCCGGGGCGATGCTCGACGCGCCGCCGCTGGCTAACGCCGCACGTCAGCGGCTGGTCGGGCATGCCGATGGGGACGCACGCCGGCTGCTCAACGCCTATGAAAATGCCGTCGCTGCCGCCGGTGCGGCCGTCGAGATCGACGAGCTGGTTCTCGAAAAAGCGCTCGGCGAGACGCTTCGGCGCTACGACAAGGGCGGTGACCAGTTCTACGACACGATTTCGGCCCTGCACAAATCGGTGCGCGGCTCCGACCCCGACGCCGCGCTTTACTGGCTGGTGCGCATGCTCGATGGCGGCGCCGACCCGCGTTACCTGGTGCGCCGCATGCTGCGCATGGCCAGTGAAGATATCGGCCTGGCCGACCCGCGTGCGCTGCGCATGACGCTTGACGCTGCCGAGATCTACGAGCGCCTGGGCTCGCCAGAAGGTGAGCTCGCGATCGCGCAGGCTCTGGTCTACCTGGCGATGGCACCGAAGTCCAACGCCGTCTACAGCGCCTGGAACGCCGCCCGCGCTTTTGTCAAACAGGACAGCAGCCGCCCGGTGCCCGAGCGGCTGCGCAACGCACCGACCCGGCTGATGAAGGACCTCGGTTTTGGCAAGGGCTATCGCTACGCGCATGACGAGGCCGGTGCCTTTGCCGCCGGCGAAAGTTATCTGCCCGACGGCATGCCCGAGCAGCGTTTTTACGCACCCGTGCCGCGCGGCCTGGAGATCCGCATCGGCGAGCGGCTGGCTGAACTGCGGGCCGCGAATGCGCGCGCGGCGTCGTTGATTTCAGCGGCCAGCGACAGGGTATAAGCCCGCCCCCGCGGCGCCGCGGGGCGCACCTAAACTAAAGGAGTACGCCGCGTGCAAGACCTTCCGCGGCGCGGCCTCTTTCTGAATGCAGCGCCAAAGGCCCACCACGATGGAAACCTTCTTTCAGCAAATCATCAACGGCCTGGTGCTGGGCAGCATGTACGCGCTGGTGGCCCTGGGCTACACGATGGTCTACGGCATCATCAACCTGATCAACTTCGCGCATGGTGAAGTGCTGATGGTCGGCGCCCTGACGAGCTGGACCGTGGTCAGCGCGCTCGCATCCACCGGCCTGCCCGGCTGGCTCTTGATGCTGATTTCGCTGGTGGCGGCGATCGTGGTCTGCTCGGTGCTCAATTTTGCGATCGAGAAGATCGCCTACCGACCTTTGCGCAACGCGCCGCGGCTGGCGCCGCTGATCACCGCGATGGGCATGAGCCTGCTCTTGCAGACGCTGGCGATGATCGTCTGGGAGCCGAACCCCAAAGCCTACCCGATCCTGCTGCCGTCGGAGCCGATCAATCTCGGCGGCCCGGTGATCAGCGTCGTGCAGATCATCATCCTGGTCAGCACTGCGGTCATCCTGGCCAGCCTGATGTGGCTGGTCAACAAGACCAAACTTGGCCGCGCGATGCGCGCGACCGCCGAGAACCCGCGCGTCGCGGCGCTGATGGGCGTGCGGCCGGACATGGTCATCTCGGCGACCTTCATCATCGGCGCCGTGCTCGCCGCGGTGGCCGGCGTGATGTGGGCCGCGAACTACGGCACCGTGCAGCATTCGATGGGCTTCATGCCCGGCCTGAAGGCCTTCACGGCCGCGGTGCTGGGCGGCATCGGCAATCTTGCCGGCGCGATGGTCGGCGGCGTGTTGCTGGGCTTGATTGAAGCCATCGGCGCCGGGTATCTCGGTGACCTCACCGGCGGTGTGCTCGGCAGCCACTACGCCGACATCTTTGCCTTCGTGGCGCTGATCCTGGTGCTGACGCTGCGACCTTCGGGCCTGCTCGGCGAACGTGTCGCTGACCGAGCTTGACGAAAGGCCCGATCATGGAACAACGCAACAAAATCGTCGTCTTCCTGATTGCGGCGCTGGCACTCATCGCGCTGCCGTTGCTGATTCAATCCGTCGGCAACGTGTACAACGTCGGCACCCAGGGCTGGATACGCATCCTGGCGCTGGCGCTGCTGTACGTGCTGCTCGCCCTGGGTCTGAATATCGTGGTCGGTTATGCCGGCCTGCTCGATCTCGGGTTTGTCGCTTTCTACGCGGTCGGCGCCTACATGTACGCGCTGCTGGCGTCGCCGCACTTGATGGAGACCTTCCCGGCGCTGAAGTCGATCCTGCCCGGTGGACTGCACGCACCCATCTGGCTGGTGATTCCGCTGGCGGCGATGCTCGCGGCGCTGGCCGGCGCGGTGCTCGGTGCGCCGACGCTCAAGCTGCGGGGTGACTACCTGGCCATCGTCACGCTGGGGTTCGGCGAAATCATCCGCGTGTTCATGAACAACCTTGAGCACCCGGTGAATATCACCAACGGCCCGCGCGGGCTGGACCGCATCGACTCGATGAACCTCTTTGGCTTCAGCTTCGGCAAGGCGATCGAGATCGGCGGCTTCAAGATCCCGCCGGTGACGCTGTATTACTACCTCTTCCTGACGCTGGTGGTCGTCAGCGTG
>JAYUSP010000191.1:0-6355 GCA_043755615.1 Betaproteobacteria bacterium | reverse complement strand
TCGCCGGCAACGCCGAGCGCACCGCCGACGGCGCGAAGACCAACTTCGCCCAGGACATGAGCTACGGCGACTACCTGCATCTGGACGCGGTGCTGAATGCGCAGCACCCACGCTCGCCCGACCACAACGAAATGCTGTTCATCGTGCAGCATCAGACCAGCGAGCTGTGGATGAAGCTGATGCTGCACGAGCTGCGCGCAGCCGTCGCCTGCGTCGCCAACGACCAGCTCGGCACGGCCTTCAAGATGCTGGCGCGGGTGAGCAAGATCATGGAGCAACTGGTGCATGCCTGGGACGTGCTGGCGACGATGACACCGCCCGAGTACAGCGCAATCCGGCCCTATCTGGCCAACTCCAGCGGCTTCCAGAGCTGGCAGTACCGCTGCATCGAATTCATGCTCGGCAACAAGAACGCGCAGATGCTCAAACCCCATGCGCATCGGCCCGACCTGTTGGCGCAGGTGCAAGCGGCGCACGAAGCACCGTCGTTGTACGACGAAGCGCTGCGCCTTTTGCAGCGACGCGGGCTGGCCCTGCCGGCCAGCCATGTCGACCGCGACTGGCGCGAGCCTTACGAATCGAGCGACGCCGTCGAGCAGGCCTGGCTGGTGGTCTACCGCAACCCGCAGACGCATTGGGACCTGTACCAGCTCGGTGAAGAACTCACCGACCTGGAAGACGCGTTCAGGCTCTGGCGCTTTCGCCATGTGACCACCGTCGAACGCATCATCGGTTTCAAACGTGGCACTGGCGGCACGAATGGCGTTGGCTATCTGCGCAAGATGCTCGACGTGGTGCTGTTCCCCGAGATCTGGAAGCTGCGCACCGATCTTTGATCGCGCCGCGCGAGACAATGGGCGGCATGAAGCTCCCGAATCTCGCGCTCGTGATCGTGGCGCAGGCCGTGGTCACGCACGCCGGTCAGCATTGGATCGACCGCAACAACGATGGGTGCCTGATGTGGACGGCGCCGAAGGCGAGCGCCGCGCATGTGCGGGGCCGCTGGTTGGTGCTGCCGCGGTGAGGCGCTGACGATGGCGCCCACTACCAGATTGCCGCATGTGGTAGTCATCGGCTGCGGTTTCGGCGGGCTCGAAGCGGTGCGCGGGCTGTCGCGCTCGGGCGCGGTCGAGGTCACGCTGGTCGACCGCACCAACCACCATCTTTTCCAGCCCTTGCTCTACCAGGTCGCGACCGCGGGTTTGAGTGCACCGGCGATATCGGCGCCGATCCGTCATCTGCTGCGCCGCGAAATGCAGGGCCGCCGGTTGACGGTGCTGCAGGCGCATGTGGCGACGATCGACGTCGCGGCGGCCGAGGTGGTGTTTGACCGCGGCACGCGGCTGCACTATGACCACCTGATCGTTGCCGCCGGTGCCACCCACAGCTACTTCGGCAACGACACCTGGGCCCCATTCGCGCCGGGTCTGAAAACGCTGGCCGATGCTTTTGACATCCGGGCCCGCTTGATCGGTGCTTTCGAACGCGCCGAGCGCGCGCAGAGTGTCGGCGACGATGCCGAGCGTGCCGCCTGCATGAGTTTTGTCGTCATCGGTGCCGGGCCGACGGGTGTCGAGCTGGCTGGCACGCTGGTCGAGATTGCGCGCCATACCCTGCCCGATGAGTTCCGCCATATCGATTCGCGCCAGGCACGGGTGCTGCTCGTCGAAGGTGCCGACCGGGTGCTTGGCGCTTTTGACCCGCGCCTGTCTGCGAGCGCGCGGCGCCAGCTCGAAAAGCTCGGCGTCGAAGTCCTGACCGGCTGCCGCGTCACCGGCATCGATGCCGACGGCGTGCAGCTGCAGACGGCTAACGGTACAACCCAGCTGCAATCGCGGACGGTGCTGTGGGCGGCGGGTGTCGCGGCATCGCCGCTCGGGCAGGCCTTGGCGCGGGCCGCCGGGGTGGTGCTCGACCGCGCCGGCCGGCTCCCGGTGTTGGCTGACCTGAGCCTGGCCGGCCACCCGAATATCAGCGTCATCGGCGACCTGGCGGCAGCCAGCGATTCGAAGACCGGCAAGCCGGTGCCCGGCGTCAGCCCGGCGGCCAAGCAGATGGGGCGCCGCGCGGCCGCAAATATCCTGGCACGCCTGAAGGGCGAGCCGACACGCGGCTTTGTCTACGCCGACTACGGCACGCTGGCCACGATCGGCCGCAATGCCGCGGTGGTGCAGATCGAGGTGCCTCTGCTCGGCCAACTTCGTTTTGCGGGTTATGCGGCCTGGCTGTTCTGGCTCTTTGCGCATATCTACTTTCTGATCGGCTTTCGCAACCGACTCGTGGTGCTCATCGACTGGGCCTGGAGCTACCTGAGCTTCGCCCGGCATGCGCGTGTCGTTGCCGAGCCGGCGCGCGCGGCTGATCAACACCCGGCCCCGGGCGGCGCGCGTCAAACCTAAAATCGGCAGCGAGCAATCGCGCCAGGAGCATCGATATGGACACCCGAACTTCCATCCACCGTTTGCGTGTCGACCGCCTGCGCGAGGAGCTTGCGCGCTTGGGGCTGCACGCCTTGCTGGTGCCCAGCGCCGACCCCCATCTGTCGGAATACCTGCCCGGCCGCTGGCAGGGCCGCGAATGGCTGTCGGGCTTTACCGGATCGATGGCGACGCTGGTGGTCAGCGCCGATCGCGCCGCGCTGTTTGCCGACAGCCGCTACTGGGAGCAGGCCGAGCGCGAACTCGCCGGCTCGGGCATCGAGCTGGTGAAGATCGCCACCGGCAGTGCGGCGGTGCACATCGACTGGCTGGCGCGCGAGGTGCCGGCCGGCCAGACCGTCGCCGTCGACGGCCAGGTGCTCGGCCTGGCGGCGGCGCAGCAGTTGCGCGGCGCGCTCGACCGCGCGGGTGTCAAGCTGCGCACCGATATCGACCCGATCGACGCCATCTGGCCCGACCGGCCGGCGTTGCCCACGGCGGCGATCTACGAACACCGCGCGCCGCATGCGGTGCTGTCGCGGGCCCAAAAACTCGCGCTGCTGCGTGAGCAGATGGCGGGCCTGGGCGCCACCCATCACTTCGTTTCCAGCGTCGACGATATTGCCTGGATCACCAACCTGCGTGGCGCCGACGTGAGCTACAACCCGGTCTTTCTGGCGCATCTGCTGATCACCTTGACGGGTGCGACGATGTTTGTCGGCGCCGGCAAGATCGACAGCGCGCTGGCCATCACGCTGGCTGCCGACGGCATCACGCTGGCACCTTATGCCGACGTGGTGGCAGCGCTGGCCGGGCTGTCGGCCTCAGGCACCTCGAGCGTGCTGCTCATCGACCCGCGCCGCGTGACCCACGGTCTGCGCGCGAATGTCGCTACTGGCGTGTCTGTGATCGAGGCGATCAACCCGAGCACGCTGCTGAAAAGCCGCAAAAGCGAAGCCGAGGCCCGACATATCCGCGCCGCGATGGCGCAGGACGGGGCGGCGATGTGCGAGTTCTACGCGGGGTTCGAAGCGGCGCTGGCCGGCCGCAGCGCCGACAACACCGACAACACCGGCAGCGTTGGCAATATCAACATTACCGAGATCACCGAGCTCACCGTTGACGAACATCTTTCAGCCGCACGCGCGCGCCGGCCGGGTTTTGTGGGCTTGAGCTTTTCGACCATCGCCGGGTTCAACGCCAATGGCGCGATGCCCCACTACCGCGCGACCGAGACCTCGCACGCGGCGATTGCCGGTGACGGCCTGCTGCTCATCGACTCCGGCGGGCAGTACCTCGGCGGCACCACCGACATCACGCGCGTGTGGCCGATCGGCCGCGTCAGTGAGGCGATGAAGCGCGACTACACGCTGGTGCTCAAGGGCACCATCAACTTGTCGCGCACCCGATTCCCGCGGGGCACGCTGAGCCCGATGCTCGATGCGATCGCGCGCGCGCCGCTGTGGGAGCAGGGTGTCGACTTCGGCCATGGCACCGGCCACGGGGTGGGCTATTTCCTGGCCGTGCACGAAGGCCCGCAGAGCATCAGCAAGGCGATGCCGGATGCACACATGGCGATGGAGCCGGGCATGGTCACATCGATCGAGCCGGGGCTGTATCGGCCAGGGCAATGGGGCATCCGCATCGAGAACCTGGTGCTCAATGTGCCGGCGGTGACGCCCGAGGGCAGCACGTTTGGCGAGTTTCTCGAATTCGAAACGCTGACGATATGCCCGATCGACACGCGTTGCATCCTGCGCGCGCTGCTGCGTGACGATGAAGTCGCGTGGTTGAACGCCTACCACGCGACAGTGCGCGAGCGCCTCGCGCCGCTGGTCACGGGCGCCGCGCTGGCCTGGTTGATCGAGCGCACCGAAGCGCTGGCCTGAGCGCGTGTGCGGCCGTTCATCCGGCGCAACGGCGACTCATCTCGCGCATCCAGCGGCTTGTCGCAAGGCCATGGTGCGGCCACTGAGGTCTGCCTACAGTTCACTCCAACGCAGCCGGCAAACCCGCCGCTGCGAGGCCAGCAACACTGTCAGCACTGTCAGCACTGTCAGCACCCAGGAGCCCACCATGTCACAGAACTTCACCGCCAAAGCCCTGTCCTTCGGCTTCGCCGCGATGGTCACGCTCGTGATCATGACCGGCCTCGATGTGCTGGCGAGCACCGAACAGGCGGGCGCTTTTTATGCCGGCCAGACGATCACGCAGACCGCCTGCATCGATGCCAGCCGCGATCTGCGTTCGTGATCCTGTCGTTGATGACGCCAAAACGAGCGTCCATCCCAAGCCTGATGCAGGCCGCAGGCTGATCGCCTGGAGTTCATTCGGGGCGCCTTTCCTGTGCGCGCTCGGGGCCCTTGTTGTTCCGGTCCCGAGAGCGCTCTCAGACGACCCTCCTCGTCAGAGAGCGTGCCACCGCGGGGTGCGCCGGCTGCCGGCAGCGCGAGCCGGCCGACACCTTCGATCTCGATGCTCAGTCGCTCGCCTTCGCGCAGCAGCGGCGCGCTGGGGCACAAGCCCAGCAGCAGGATGTTGCCGGCTTGCAGCGTCATGAATTCAGTGACCTCGGCGAGCAGCCGGGCCACCGGCCGCACCAAGCCGGTGGTGCTGCCGCGCTGCACCTCGCAGCCGTCGATCGAGACCACGATGGGCAATGCATCGGGGTCGGCCACCTCGTCGCGCCGCATGACACCCGGCGCGACGGCCAGCGATGCATCACGCGCCCGCAGGCGCACCGGCGGGCGGTAGTAGCCGTCGGGATGCGGCAGGCAGAAGTCAGCGACCACGGTGAAGCCGGCGATCACGTGCAACGCTGCTCGCTCGTCGACCCGGCAGGCGCTGTGCTCGATCACGATGTCCAGCGTCGCTCCAACCTCGACCCCGCCGCCGTCGGCCGGCACCTGCGACGCGGTGCCCGCGGCGATGAAGGTGTTGCGCGGTTTGATGTAGAGCACCGGCGCGCGCGGTGGCGTTCTGTACGGCGCCTGGAACACAGCGTCCCCAAGCGCTGCCAGCGCGCCAGGATGGTTCATCAAACAGCCGACCACGCTGCCGCTGAGACGGTAGGGCGGGATGTGAATGCTGACGCCGAGCGGCATGGTCGTGGTGAGATCGGGGGCTGGCGCGACGTAGGCGCATCGCCGTCGGCATGTTATCAATGCGCTCTCCGCAGCGTGGACCAAATCGGCGCAGACTTCGCTTTCCGCGAATGAAGCTCGGAGGACCCTCATGACGCATTGCAATGATCGTTTCACCGCTCGCGCACCGGGCCCGACACGCAGCTGCAGCGCCGTGGGGGCATTCACGTCGGCGTGTGTGTCGGCAATGGCGCTGGCCGCCGCGCTGGTCACCTTGCCCGGCTGCGCCGGCTACGGCCCTGGCGCGTTGAAGATCGGCGACGCCGAACCGGCGGTGATCGCGACGATGGGCGAGCCGACGACGCGGCATGTGTTGGCTTCAGGCCAGGGCCGCCTGGTGTATGCGCGTGGCCCGCTGGGCAAACATACGTGGATGGTCGATCTGGCGGCGGACGGGCGTGTCGCGTCGATCCGGCAGGTGCTGGTCGAGCGCGAACTCGCGGCGATCGAGCCGGGGCTGCTTGCAGAAGCGCTGCTGCTTGAATTTGGCCCGCCGGCAGAGCGCCGCGCCGGCGGCCTGGCCGGTGGCGAGGTCTGGTCGTACCGCTACGCCAACTACGACTGCCGCTGGTTCCAGGTCTCGATCGGTGACGACCGGCGGGTCACCAGCGGCAGTTTTGGACTCGACCCGGGATGTGAGCCTTATTACGACAGTTAGGTCTTGCGGGCTGGGCGGCGCACCGCAGTCGGCAACACGAGGTCGAAGGCCGCTGTCGCCACGACCCGGCCGTTGACCAGCAACTCCACCAGATGCCGGCCGGCGTGGTAACTGCGTGTCGTGATCGGTCGCATCGC
>JAYUSP010000190.1:0-6381 GCA_043755615.1 Betaproteobacteria bacterium | reverse complement strand
CACAAGCGGCGTGCCGCAGCGCAATCGGCCGCGTCGCCGTTCAAACGCGGTGTCGGCATCGCCATCGGCTTCAAGGACGGCGGCGGTGTCAACAAGCCGGCGCAGGCACGGGTCAAGATGTCGACGCAGGGTGATGTGTTCCTGCAATGTGGCACCGTCGAGATGGGGCAGGGCGCGCATACCGCGTTGTCGCAGGTGGTGGCCGAAGTGCTCGGCACCGCTGCCTCCCGCGTCAGCTTCGGCGCGATCAATACCGACCACACGCCGTTTGATCAGGGCACCAATGCAAGCTCGGGCGTGGCGATCATGGGCCAGGCGGTGATGCGTGCTGCGCAAGCCTTGCGGCAGCAGATCCTCGACTTTGCAGCGGCCCAGATGGGCTTGCCCGCGGCCGAGCTGACACTCGACGACGCGACCATCGTGCATCCGTTGAGTCAGCGCCGCCAGCCCCTGGCGCCGCTGGTGATGCGCCACTTCGGCGGCACCGGGTTCGAGTTTTCCGCCGAGGGTTATTTCAAGCCGCAGCTTGACCACCGTGCGCCGCTCGAAGCGCAATGTGTCTTCTGGGAGATCGGCTGGGGCGCGGTCGAAGTCGAGGTCGATACCGAAACCGGCCGCGTCGAGATCATCAAGCTGGTGGCCAGCGGCGATACCGGGCGCTCGATCAACCCGTTGGTCTGCAAAGGCCAGGAAGACGGCGCCGCGGTGATGGGGCTGGGGCAGGCGATGTTCGAGCAGATGGTTTACGACGAAGGCGGCCGGCTGCTCAACGCCGACCCGCTGAGCTACCGTGTGCCGCTGGCAGAAGACCTGCCGCGCGACTTTGTGACCATCACCCAGCAACAGGGCCATGGCCCGGGGCCCTTTGGTGCCAAGGGCGCTGGTGAAGCGACGATCCTGCCGATGGCCAGTGCGCTGGCGAATGCGGTGCACGACGCGGTGGGTGTGCGCATCACCTCGCTGCCGATCACGCCGGTGAAGATACTTCAAGCGCTGCAGGCACAGCAGGAAAAAAAGGCCCCGTCAGCATGAAACCTTATCGACGCCTGATTGCGCCCCTGGTTGCGCCCCTGGTTGCGCCCCTGATTGGGCTGCTGGTGCTGATGCTGACTGCCGTCCCGGCTGCCGCGCAACCCTGGCCCGACAAGCCGACAAGGTTTGTCGTGCCGTTCCCGGCCGGCGGTGTGCTCGACGTTCTCACCCGCAGCGTCGCCGAATCGCTGCAGTCGAACACCGGCCGCAATATCGTCGTCGAGAACATCCCCGGCGCGGCCGGCAGTATCGGCATCCAGAATGTCGCGCGTGCCGCGGGTGATGGCAGCGTCGTGCTCTTCATCCCGCAGGGCAACATCACGATCAACGCGACCTTGTTGCCCAACACGCCATTCAAGTGGGAGCGCGATTTCAAGCCGGTGACGCTGGTCGCCTACGCGCCGAATGTGCTCGTCGTGCACCCCGCGCTGCCGGCCAAAACGGTGGCCGAACTGATCGCGCTGGCCAAGGCCCAGCCGGGCAAGCTGAACTACGGCTCACCCGGCAACGGGTCGAGCCTGCATCTGATCGGCGAACTGCTCAAGCGCGAGGCCGGGATCGATCTTGTGCATGTGCCCTACAAGGGCACCACGCAGGCGCTGCAGGATATCGTCGGCGGCCAGATCCAGGTCATGTTCGGCGCGGTGCCAACGCTGATGCCGGCGATCAAGGCCGGACAGTTGCGCGCGCTGGCGGTGACGACCGCCCGCCGCGCCGAGACGCTTCCCGACCTGCCAACACTCGCCGAAGCCGGCGTCAAGGGCATCGACGTGCCGTCGTGGTACGGCGTGATGGTGCCGGCGGCGACGCCCGACGCGCTGGTGGCGCGTTTGCATGCCGCGATCGCCGCCGCACTGGCGCAAACCACGCTGCGCGACAAGCTGCTGGCCCTGGGCTTGACTCCGGTGGCCAGCAAGCCGGCGGATTTCAGCGCCCAGATCCAGCGCGAAACAGCGACTTGGGCCGCAGTGATCAAGGAAGGCGCGATCAAGGCAGATTGATACGGATGGTGGTGGCGCAAGGGCAAGGGGCGCTGCCCCGCCGCCCGGGCTGCCCGGCCGGCTCGGGTCTAGTACGCCGGCGCAGAGATTTCGGAACACAAAGGCGCGTCTTCGGCGTGCGGGCGGCGTTGCAAATCCTCGCGATACCTCCGGGTATCGCTGCGGTTTGCGCCTTCCCCGCACGCCGAATCCATCGCCTTTGTCATGTTCCGAAATCTCTGTGCCGGCGTACTAGCGACTAGGGTTTAGACGAATGTCCAGTCGATTTGATCGATTGTCCAATTCCGGCCATGCCCGCGCCTGCCACTGCCGCCGCCCCCAGCGTGCCGGAGCCGCGCCGCGACCGCAAGCAAGACATCCTGCTCGCGGCTGAAAAGCTCTTTGCCCAGCGGGGATACCACGCGGTGAGCTTGCGCGAGATCGCCGAAGAGGCCGGGGTGACGCTGGCGCTGGTGAACTACTACTTCGGCCAGAAACACGAGCTCTTCGACGCCATCTTCGCGCGCTGGAGTGGCACCATCGACGAGCGCCTCGTCGCACTGCGCGCGGCATCACACGATCCCGCCGATCCGGCTTCATTGCGCTCGATCATCGAGGCCTTCACCGGCCCGGTGCTGCGCCTGCGCGCGAGCAGCGAAGGCGAGTTCTACGCGCTGCTGGTGGCGCGTGAACTGGCCCACGCCACGCAAGAAGCCGACCAGGTGCTGCGCCGCCACTTCGACCCGATGGCACATGCCTTCATCGACGCGCTGAACAAGGTCTTGCCAGGCGCATCGCGCGGCCAGATCGCCTGGGCCTACCAGTTTGCGCTCGGTGCGCTGCTGCATCACTTGAGCGACCACCGCGTCGAGCGCCTGTCGCGCGGCCAGAACCGCCGCGGCGACACTGGCGCCGGGCCGATGCTGGTGGCCTTCATCAGCGGCGGCATTCGTGCGGCGCTGCCGGCGTCGAGTACGTCGCGCCCTGCGTCCGGCCCGAGGTCGCGCCCAGGATCGCGCCCCAAGCCCCGCCCGACAACGCACCCGACAACCCACCCAGTAACGCACCCAATAGCGCACCCACTACCCCCTGTGGCCCGCAAGCAGCGCGCCACGTCCCCGGCCACCAAGAGGAGAGTCCCATGAAGCGTCGTTCCGTCCTGCACCGTCTGGCCGCTGCCAGCGCCTTCATCGCGTTGCCCGCCGCTGCGCAGGGGGCCAAGGTCGTTTTCGGCTACACCGCGGTGACCGACTTCGCGTCGGTCTTCGTGGCTGCCGAAGAGGGTTATTTCAAGAAGCGCAATCTCGACGTCGAGCTCAAGTTCATCCCCTTGAACTCGACTATTCCGGCGGCGATCCAGGCCGATTCGCTGCAGATCGGCGGCCCCACGCCGTCGGTCTACCTGCAAAGTGTCGACGGCGGTCTCGACCATGTCGTGGTCGCCGGTGGCGGCGTCACTTCCAAGAGCATCACCGGCTTCGGCCTGGTGGCGCGCGCCGGTTCGGGCATCAAGTCGGCGCAGGACTGCGTCGGGCGCAAGATCGGCGTGCCGGGGCTGGGGGCTTTCCTGCATGTGACGTTTCGCGCCTGGCTCAAACAAAGCGGGGTCGACCACAAGAAGGTCAGCTTCATCGAAGCCTCGTTCCCGCAGCATGGCGACCTGCTGCGTGGTGGCTCGCTCGATGCGGTGGTGACTGCCGACCCCTTCATGAGCCGCATCACCGACAGTGGCGCCGGCTACGTCGCGTCGTATTACTCCACCTTCCTCGCCGAAGGCAACCCGACCATCATCCACACCGCGCGGCGCGACTGGGCGGCCAAAAATCCGGCCGCAGTGAAGGCCTTCCGCGAGTCGGTGCAGGAGGCCGCTGCGTTCATGACCAAACCCGGCAACGGCGACAAGGTGCGCACCATCATCGGCAAGTACATCAAGGTGCCGCCCGAGGTGCTGGCGCGGATGCAGATCTCGCCGCCGGGGCCGCTGGTCAGCGACAAGCAGCTCGAGTTCTGGGTCAGGATGATGAAGGACCAGGAGATGCTCAAGACCGACCTGAAAATCGCGACGCTGGTGGTGAGATAGGCGCGCGATGACCCTGCGCGCGCCGGCGCTGCTGGAGTTCGACCGCGTCGCCATCCACCTCGGCGGCCGCGAAATCCTGTCGCCCACCAGCCTGGTCGTGCAACGCGGCGAGTTTGTCTGCGTCATCGGCCCGTCGGGCTGCGGCAAGACCACGCTGCTGCGCGCAGCGGCCGGTTTTGTCGCTCCCAGCGGCGGTAGCGTGCGGCGCGCTGGCCAGCCGGTGACCGGCCCGTCGCGTGAGGCCGCTTTTGTATTCCAGGACTACGGCCGGGCGCTGCTGCCCTGGCGCACCGTGCGCGGCAATATCAGCCTGGCGCTCGAAGCCGCCGCAGTGCCCGCTGCCGAGCGGCCGGCACGCATCGACGGCCTGCTCACCACCGTCGGCCTCGCGGCGCATGCGGCCAAGTTCCCGGCGCAGTTGTCCGGCGGCATGCAGCAGCGGGTGCAGATCGCGCGCTGCCTGGCGCAGGCGCCGGCACTGATGCTGATGGACGAACCGTTTGGCGCGCTCGACGCGATGACCCGCGAGAGCTTGCAGGACGAAGTCTCGCGCCTGGTGCGCGAGCAGCAGCTGACGGTCTTGTTCGTGACCCACGACCTCGAAGAGGCGCTTTACCTCGGCGACCGCGTGGTCGCGCTGCGGGCCCATCCGAGCGCCGACAAGCCGAGCCTGGCCGCGGTCATCGACGTCGCGCTGCCGCGCCCGCGCAGCCAGCTCGAAACCAAGGAGCATCCGGAGTTTCTGCGCATGCGGCGCGAGCTGTACCGCTACCTGGGGCATCACTGAAATGAGGGCGCTGCAATCGCTGCAATCGCTGCGGCCGTTCGTGTTGCCAGCGCTGCTGCTGGGCAGCCTGGAGTGGTGGGCGCGCACCGTCGGCCGGGCCAGCGATACCGTGGCAGCGCCGAGCCTGGCGCTGTGGGCTTTTGTGAAGACGCTCGGCGATGGCTCGCTGTTCGCGGCCACGGCATTCACGCTCGGCAGTGCCGGCCTGGGGTTGGCCCTGGGCAGCCTGTTGGGCATCGTGCTCGGCACGCTGCTCGGTCTGTCGCGGCGCGCGGCGCGGATGGGTTTTTTCAGCATCGAAATGCTGCGGCCGATCCCGTCGGTGGCCTTGATCCCGCTGGCGATGCTGATCTTTGGTTTCGGGCTGCGCATGGAGCTTGGCGTCGTCGCGTTTGCGACCTTCTGGCCAACGCTGATCCTGACCCAGGCGGCGGTGCGGCAGGTCGAGCCGCAACTGCTCGAGGTCTCGATGGCACTGGAGCTGAGCGCAGCGGCGCGATTTTTCAAGATCGTGCTGCCGGCAATGGCGCCGCGCCTGTTTGTCGCCCTGCGGCTCGGCGTGGCCATCGCGCTGGTGGTCGCGGTGACGGTCGAGATTGCCGCCAACCCGCATGGCATGGGCTATGCACTGATCATTGCGCAACAGAGCCTGGATCCGGCGGCGATGCTGGCCTGGTTGTTCTGGATCGGCGCGGTCGGTTTTGTCGTCAATGCCGGCGCGGTGAAATTGCAAACGACGTTGGCGCGCCGGATGGGCCAGGGCGGCGACGGCGAGCAAAACGATGCGGATGGCCAGCGTGGCCAGCGCGCACGCGCGACATGAACCAGCGCCTGGCCGGCTGGGTTGAATCGCTGCTCGTGTTTGGCGCGCTATGCGGCCTTTGGTGGGCGGCCAGTCATGGCCAGTGGGTGAGCAAGGTGTTCCTGCCCACACCCGAGGCCACGCTGAGCAGCCTGGTCGAAGGCCTGAAAGCAGGCGATCTGCTGGCCTACACCGGCGCCACCGTGCAGCGCATGGTCTGGGGCTGGGGCCTGGCTTGCGCGCTCGGCCTGTTGCTGGGTGCGCTGGTGGGCAGCTCGGCCACGGCGCGTGCCTGGGTGCAGCCGACGCTGGAGCTGATCCGCCCGCTGCCGGCGTCGGCGGTGATGCCACTGGCGATATCGATCTTCGGCTTGTCGGGGTCGATGGTGCTGGCGGTGGTCGCCTTCGGTGCGATGTGGCCGGTGTTGCTGGCCACGGTGCATGGCCTGGCCGGGGTCCATGTGCGGCTGCGCGAAGTGTCGCAGGCGCTGCGCTTAAGCCGGCTGGCGTTTCTGTTCAAGATCGGCCTGCCGAATGCGCTGCCCGACATCCTGTCGGCGATGCGCCTGTCGCTGACCGTTGCGCTCATCGTCGCGGTGGTTGGCGAGATGCTCGCGTCGCAGGACGGCCTGGGGCTGGCGATCCTGCAAGCCGCGCGTTCTTTTCGCGCCAGCGAACTGTTTGCCGGCATCGCGCTGCT
>JAYUSP010000189.1:0-6413 GCA_043755615.1 Betaproteobacteria bacterium | reverse complement strand
GCGGCGCCGGCATATCGGGCAGCACGCCCTTGATGATCGGGTCCTGCTTGGCTTTGGTCTTCTCGCGCCGGGTGATGCCGACCTCGTCGCTCGGCTCCTCGATCATGGTGTAGCTGGCTTGCAGGTTTTCCAGCCGCGGGTCGTCGTGGCGCAGACGTTCCAGCTTGTAGTTCGGCGTCTCGAGGTGCTTGTTGGGCACCAGCAGCACGGTCAGGCGCTGCTTCAACTCGATCTTGGTGATCTCGGTGCGCTTCTCGTTCAGCAGAAAGCTCACCACCTCCACCGGCACCTGCACGTGCACGGCGGCGGTGTTGTCCTTCATCGACTCTTCTTGAATGATGCGCAGAATCTGCAGCGCACTCGATTCGGTGTCGCGGATGTGGCCGGTGCCGTTGCAGCGCGGGCAGGTGATGTGGTTGCCTTCGCTCAGCGCCGGGCGCAGCCGCTGGCGCGAGAGTTCGAGCAGGCCGAACTTGCTGATCGACGAGAACTGCACCCGCGCACGGTCGCTGCGCAGCGCGTCGCGCAGGCGTTGCTCGACCTCGCGCCGGTTCTTCGACTCTTCCATGTCGATGAAGTCGACCACGATCAGGCCGCCCAGGTCGCGCAGCCGCATCTGGCGGGCGATCTCGTCGGCCGCTTCCAGGTTGGTGCGGGTGGCGGTTTCTTCGATGTCGCCGCCGCGGGTGGCGCGTGCCGAGTTGACGTCGACCGAGACCAGCGCCTCGGTGTGGTCGATCACGATCGCCCCGCCAGCCGGCAGGTTGACGGTGCGGGAAAACGCAGTCTCGATCTGGTGCTCGATCTGGAAGCGCGAGAACAGTGCCGCATCGTCGCTGTAGCGCTTCACACGGGATGCCGACTCGGGCATCACGTGGTTCATGAACTGCTGCGCCTGCTCGAAGATATCGTCGGTATCGATCAGGATCTCGCCGATATCGGACGTGAAGTAGTCGCGGATCGCGCGGATCACCAGCGAGCTTTCCTGGTAGATCAAAAAGGCACCCTTGCCGGCCTTGGACGCGCCGTCGATGGCGCTCCAGAGCTTGAGCATGTAGTTCAGGTCCCACTGCAGCTCGGGCGCGCTGCGGCCGATGCCCGCGGTGCGCGCAATCAGCGACATGCCCTTGGGGTATTCGAGCTGGTCGAGCGCGTCCTTGAGCTCCTCGCGCTCTTCACCTTCGATGCGCCGGCTGACACCGCCACCGCGCGGGTTATTGGGCATCAGCACCAGGTAGCGCCCGGCGAGCGAGACAAAGGTCGTCAGCGCCGCGCCCTTGTTGCCACGCTCTTCTTTTTCGACCTGGACCAGCAGTTCCTGGCCTTCGCGCATCGCGTCGCCGATCTTGGCGGTGCGCACGTCGGTGCCTTCGCGAAAATAGTTGCGCGAGATTTCCTTGAACGGCAGGAAGCCGTGGCGGTCTTCGCCGTAGTCGATAAAACAGGCTTCGAGCGCCGGCTCGACGCGGGTCACGACGGCCTTGTAGATATTGCCCTTGCGCTGTTCGCGGCCTTCGATCTCGGTCTCGAAGTCGAGCAGCTTCTGGCCGTCGACGATGGCCAGGCGCCGCTCTTCGGGCTGCGTGGCATTGATCAGCATGCGTTTCATCGGATGCACTCCTACACTCGCGCGCGCCGCATTCAGCGGCACGCGTTGTAACGACGCTGCCCGGCCCCTTTGAGGGCCCGGCAGCGTGATCAGATGCATCGGACGCGGCGGAAGAACCGTGGGATCGAATCGCCCTGGACTGCGGCGCTGGCCCGATGCTCCCGAAACGAAAGGGGAGCGCGGGTCAGCGGTGACGCAGCGTTGGCGCGTGTGCTTCGGTGGCTGCGGCCGGGTTCGCGTGGGTGTCGTCCGGGCCGCCGGCTGCCGCTGTGCGCGGGCTAGTCGGGCAGGCTGCCACAAGCGCAGGCCGGGCCGATGGGGCGCCGGGGCTGCGGGTCTTGCGAGCGGGGGTGGACGGTGGGCTCATCGCGGTTTGGGGCGCGGCTGCCTGGGCAGCTTAGGGCCAGCGGGTTTCGGGCCAGGATTTCGGGCCCGGCGCCTTGCTGGCTCCGGTGATCTTTCTACGGCGCCTCGACGGGAAGCCGAGGCAGGTTCTTGCGATCGTGTCTTTGACCGCCTGGGCCCGCGAAGCTCGCCAGTCACTTGGGGACTGAGAACGCCGCCCGCGGCCCGCAGGCGTTGCATCAACGCTTGTGGCAACGCGCCCGATCGGGCCGTCGCTGCCGTCTCCTTTGTGCACCGCCTCGGCACCCGCGTTGCCCGGGTAAACTCTGGCAAATCAAGCACTTGCAGCACACTCGTGGAGCGTCGGATTATACGGCCCAAAGCCGGGCCTAAGCCTGCAACTGGGGCCGGGAAAGCCGGCACTCCTGCGGCCCGCCCCGCCACCAAGCTCGCCACCAAGCCCGCCACCACGCCGGTCGTCAAGCCAGCCGTGATGCCCGTGGACACGCCCGCGGCCACGTCCGTCGCCAGCGGCCCGGCGCGCGCGGTGCGGCACCTCGTCGTCGACGCCGAATCCGCTGGCCAGCGCCTGGACAACCTGCTGCTGCGCCTGCTCAAAGGGGTGCCCAAGACCCATGTCTACCGCATCATCCGCAGCGGTGAGGTGCGCGTGAACAAGGGCCGGGCGGCGGCCGATACACGGGTCTGTGCCGGTGATGACTTGCGCCTGCCGCCACTGCGCACCGCCGAGCCGCCGGCCGGCCTGGGCGCAGCGCCGCCACGCGAGTTCCCGATCCTGTTTGAAGACGAGCACCTGCTCGCGATCGACAAACCCGCCGGCGTTGCGGTGCACGGCGGCAGCGGCGTCAGCTTCGGTGTCATCGAGCAGTTGCGCAAATCGCGCCTGACCGCGAAGTTTCTCGAACTGGTGCACCGGCTGGATCGCGAAACGTCGGGCGTGCTGCTGCTGGCCAAGAAGCGCAGTGCGCTGCTCGCGATGCAGGACCAGTTTCGGGCCCACGGCGGCGACAAGCAGATCGTCAAGGTCTACGCCGCGCTCGTCGTCGGTGACTGGCCGGCAAGCCACAAGGTCATCGACCAGCCTTTGCACAAGTTTGTCGGCGCCGACGGCGAGCGCCGGGTGCGAGTCACCTCGCCGGCCGACGAGGATGGCCGCCGCTCGATCACACTGGTCAAGGTGGCGCGGCGCTTTGCCGGCTACACGCTGCTCGACGTCACGATCAAGACCGGCCGCACGCACCAGATTCGCGTCCACCTGGCCAACGCCGGGCACCCGATCGTCGGCGACACCAAATATGGCGACTTTGCGCTCAACCATGCGCTGGCGCGGGGGGCTGCACGGGGCGCATCACGGAGCGCTTCACCGAGCGTCTCGGGCGGCGCCGCGGCAGGGGCTGCGTTGCGCATCGAGCGCATGTTCCTGCATGCGCAGCGCCTGCAGTTTGTACATCCGGCAACAGGGCTAACGGTCGACCTGATGGCGCCCTTGCCCGCGGAGTGTCAAAATGCATTGGCTGCACTGCAGGCGCGCAACTAACGCGTTAGCTGCGCGGCGCGACAAGCAAAGTGCCCCAGGGCGGTCACCCACCAGGAACCCCAAGATCCATGAAAACCAGAGAAGTGACGATTTTCAGCGGCCATCGTTTTGCGGTGCCGCAGTGCATCCAGCGCATCGACCACCGCTACACCCATGGCTGGCAGGTGCGTTACGGCGGCACCAAGATGTTCTCCGACGCCAGCAACGACGGCAGCGGTGCGACCAAGGCGCTGGAGCTGGCGACCAAGGAGCTGATCAAGCGCATCATCGAGATGCCGTCGCCGAGCAAGCTGCAGCAGACGCGCAGCGCGACCAAGACAAGCAAACTGCCGGTGGGCATCAGCGGCCCGATCGTGCGCCAGCGCGCCAACACCACGGTGCCGCATTGCAGCCTGCAAGTGCTGCTGCCCAAATTTGGCAGCGCGCCGCGCAACCGCAACATCTATATCGGCAGCGAAAGAACCTACACCCAGGCGCGTTTCAAGCAGGCGCTGAAAAAGGCCATTGCCTGGCGCGCTGAAGCCGAACAGGCCTACATGGAAGCCGAAACCCGCGCCCGCCGCGCCGGTGCCAGAGCGATGAAAACACTGCTCAAGACGGGCACCCAGCAGTTGCCGGCGAAGCGCAAACGCGCCGCCTGAGGTCCCTCGCGATGGGCAGCTACACCGCCACCATCGAGTGGCAGCGCGGTGACGCGGCGTTTACCGACCAGCGCTACAGCCGCGCGCACCTCTGGCGCTTCGACGGCCTCGTCGTGGCTGGTTCGAGTTCGCCCTCGGTGGTGCCGCTGCCGATGTCGCGTGCCGACGCGGTCGACCCCGAGGAGGCCTTTGTCGCTTCGCTGTCGAGTTGCCACATGCTGTGGTTTTTGTCGATCGCCGCCGACGCCGGCTGGGTCGTCGACGCTTACGTCGACGCCGCGGTGGGCACGATGGCGCGCAACGCCGAACGCAAGGTGGTGATGACCGAGGTGCGCCTGCGCCCCAGCGTGCGATTTGCCGGCGCTCGCCTGCCCAGCGAGGCCGAATACGCCCAACTGCACCACCGCGCGCACGACGAATGTTTCATCGCCAATTCGGTCAAGACCGTGGTGGTCTGCGAGCCCCAACTTTTGAAGTGAGCCGCAGCGTGACCCCAAGATCACAGCGCCGCTTCGACCTCATCGTCTTCGACTGGGACGGCACCTTGTCCGACAGCACCGGGCTCATCGTGCGCTGCATTCAGGCGGCCTGCCGGGATGTCGGCACCGTGGTGCCGAGCAACGAGGCGGCGGCGTATGTCATCGGCCTGGGCCTGCGCGACGCGTTGATGCATGCCGCACCGGGGTTGCCCGAAGAGCGCTACCCGGAGCTGGCGCAGCGTTACCGTTTCCACTATGTCGAGCGCGCGCACGAGCTGACGCTCTTCGAGGGCACGGTCGAGATGCTGCGGGCGCTGAAGTTGCGCAATCACGGCCTGGCGGTGGCGACGGGCAAAAACCGGCGCGGCCTTGACGATGCATTGACCAATTCGCCGCTGCGGGGTTTGTTCGACGGCACCCGGACGGCTGACGAAACGGCGTCCAAGCCGAACCCGCTGATGCTGCTTGAGCTGATGGCCGAACTTGGCGCCGCGCCGGAGCGCACCTTGATGATCGGCGACACCACACACGACTTGACTCTTGCTGCGAATGCGGGTGTCGCCAGCCTCGGCGTGAGCTACGGCGCGCACGAACACAGCGCCTTCGACGCTTACGCGCCGGTGCATGTCGCGCACTCCACTCGCGAGCTGCACGACTGGCTGGTGCAATATGCCTGATCCCGCCGAGTCCTTGGCCAGCGAGTTGGCCGCCGAGCTGGCTACCGAGTCGGCCACCGAGTTGGCCAGCGCGCCGGCCGGCAGCAGTGCCACCGAAGTCGTCTGCGCCGCGGCCGACCTCGACGACGGCGGCCTGGCCTTTGTCTTCGACGTGCTCGAATTTGGCCGCCCTGCGCGCGCTTTTGTGCTGCGTTTCGGCGGCCGCGTCGTGGCCTATCTCAACCGCTGCCTGCATGTGCCGACTGAACTCGATTGGCAGCCCGGCCACTTTCTCGACGGCGACAGGAGATTCATCATCTGCTCGATCCATGGTGCGACCTACGAGCCTGCCGACGGGCGCTGTGTCGGTGGCCCCTGCGGGCGCGGCAGGCTGACGGCGTTGCAGGTTGAAGAGCGCGGCGACGGGCAGGTGGTTTGGTATCCTTCACACGACGTCCAGCCGCTGCGTTTTGACGATCCCGCCGCACCGGCAAACTCCCCATGAACCCAGAATCCGACTCGGCCGCACAGGCCCCGGTGGCCGCTGCAGCGCTGCCGCCCACCATCCTCGAAACGACTCTGGCGTCGATCGCCAGCGGCCTGCTGCAGGATCGCCGCAGCGAGCGCCGCTGGCGCATCTTCTTCCGCTTGGCCTGGCTCGGCCTCGTCGCCGTCGTGGCCTGGGTGCTGCTGGCGCAGCGCGGCCATGTCAGCTCACCGGCGGCGCCGCATACCGCGCTCGTCGATGTGCGTGGCGAGATTGCGGCCGACAGCCAAGCCAGTGCCGATCTGCTGGTGTCGGCGCTGAAGAGCGCCTTCGAAGACCCGTATGCACGCGGCGTGGTGTTGCGCATCAATTCGCCCGGCGGCAGCCCGGTGCAGGCCGGCATCGTCAATGACGAGATCCGGCGCCTGAAGGTGCTGCACAAAAAACGTGTCTACGCGGTGGTCGAAGAGGTCTGCGCATCGGGTGCGTACTACATCGCTGCGGCCGCCGACGAGATTTATGTCGACAAAGCAAGCATCGTCGGCAGCATCGGCGTCTTGATGGACGGTTTTGGTTTTACCGGCGCGATGGACAAACTCGGTGTCGAGCGCCGCTTGCTCACCGCCGGTGAATACAAG
>JAYUSP010000188.1:0-21775 GCA_043755615.1 Betaproteobacteria bacterium | reverse complement strand
CAAACCATGCCAGCAGCGCGGTGAAGACCGCTTCAGCGTTGAGCAATAGCGATGCATGCGTTGCCGGCAGTCGCGCCAGCCCGGCCATCAGCAAGACCGGGCCGACGACCCCGCCGGCGAGCACCGCGCCGGCGAGCCAGCGTCCATCGCCGGGCGGCAGCGTCACCGCGGGCGCGCCACGCAGACGCCGCATCAACGCGAGGCCGAGGCCCGAGCCGAGGTAGAGCAGGCCGGCGAGCATCCAGGCGTCGATGCCCTCCAGCAGCGCTTTTGCCAGCGGCGTACCGGCGCCAAAAAGTGCTGCCGCGCCGAGCGCCGCGGCGACACCGGGGCCGGGATGAAACGCGTTGAGACGACGCATTGCAGGCGCGCTCAGGCAGGGCCCTGCCGGCGGCCCCGCGCGTACTCGGCAGGCGTCGTGTTGGCGGGGTGGTGGTGCTCGTGGTTGTAGTTGTGGTTAAGGTTGAGGTTGGGGTTGGGGTTGGGGTCGTCGTGCACAGGCGCCTCGGTTGAGGGCTGTGCGCGCGCCGCGTCCAACTCGCCGCGCGCCTGCACGATCACCGACCGCGCCGCGCCCAGCGCCAGCAGGCCCATCAGACCAGCCACGCCGATATCCGGCCAGCCGCTGCCGGTGCCAAAGACCCCCAGCGCGGCGAGCAGCACCGCAACATTGCCGATCGCGTCGTTGCGTGTGCACAGCCAGACCGAGCGCATGTTCGCGTCGCCGTCACGCCAGGCATAGAGCAGCGCGGCCACCGTCAGATTCGCGAGCAGTGCCAACGCACCGATGAGCCCCATCGTCGCCGGCTCGGGCACGACACCGCTGGTTGCGCTCCATGCGGCGCGGCCGAGCACCAAGGTGCCAAACAAGCCCATCGTCAGCCCCTTGAACAGCGCGGCGCGGGCGCGCGCGGCCGCGGCCATGCCGAGCACAAACAGGGACAGCCCGTAGTTTGCGGCGTCGCCGAAGAAGTCGACCGCATCGGCCAGCAGCGCCACCGACCCGGCGTGCAGGCCGCCGCCGACCTCGATGCCAAACATCGCCGCGTTGATCAACAAAGCCGCCCAGAGCACGCGGCGGTAGCCTGGCCGCACCGGCGCGGCAGCGGCGCTGGCGTGGTCGTGGCTTTGGATGTGGCTGTGACAAGCGTGGCCCATGAAATCCCTGGTTGGCGGCGAACGGTGGTCATTAGACCCCGCCGGCCGGGATGTGACGGGAAACCGGGGCCGGATTTCGGCGGATTTTCCGCAGGCGGCACAAGCCCCACGAACCCGAGTAGGCGCCGGCCGACAACCACCCGGCTTAGGGGTGGGCGCTCGGGCGCAGTTGGAGTAGCGTGAGAAACGAGCCGCAATGGGTGGGCGACTTGTGTTCGCCTGCCCAGAACGTGACTCCATATTGGCCTCTGCCGCCTCGCGGCGCCGGGGTCGCAGCAGGGGCGGGTGATGACCATCAAAGACAGTCCGGTGTCCAGGGGCAACAGGCGGCGTGCGGGTGGCCGACGCTGGCAGCGCGGCCTGGTCGATTGGGGCAGGTCGTTGATCGGCCGGCTCATCGAGCGCGCGTTTCCCGAACTCGGCGCCAAGGCGCCGCGCCGCCGCCCACTGATCGAAAGCCTCGAGCCGCGCCTGCTGCTGTCGACCTCGCCGCTGCCGCAGCCGTCTTTCGGCGCCACGCTGAGTTATGCGGCGCCGCCGACGGGCCCGCTTGACGCGAGCCTGGTGCTGGTCGATACCGGCGGCCCGAACCTGACCCTGCAGCTGAAAAACGGCGCCACCGTGCTGGCGTCTGAAGTGCTCGACGAAAACGTGCGCGTCAGCTTCACCGGGTCGGTCTTCAACGACCGCCTGACGGTGAACCTGAACTACACCGATACCGGCGCGCCGATCAGCGCGACGCGCTTCGCAATCAAGATCGATTTCGACGGCGGCACCGACGTGCCCCTGGTCACCGACGACCAGTTGATCTTCGCGGCCAGTGGGCCCACGGTTTACCAGTCGACCGGCCTCTTCGTCAAAAGCACTGACGACATCCGCATCGGCGGCGCACTCGGCTCGACCGGCGACGTCGACATCGAGTCCACTGAGAAGGTCGAGCTCATCGCCGGCGCCAGCCTGACTGCGCGCGACCTGCGTCTGGCCGCCGTCAGTACCGCTGACGGCGGCGTCCTGGGCACCGACATCCTGGCCGACGCGACGGCCACCGTGAACCTGCTTGGCGGCACCATCGCCGGGCGCAACATCGGCATCGACGCGCAAGCCACGATCACCATCGACAGCGAAGATGCCGAGCTGCTTGGCGGTCAGGTCAAGATCGGCGCGGTGCAGGCGAATGCCACCGCGTCGATCGCCTTCAGCGGCGCGAACAGCATCAACGCCACCGGCACGCTGGCCATCGAAAGCAAGGGCGGTGTCACGAGCACGCTGAATACCGCGCCCGACAACTCAAGCAGCAATTCGAGTTTCGACGCGTCGGTGGCGATCAGCATCGTCGACAGCGATGCCAGCATCTCGATCGGCGGGACGTCGGCGTTGACAGCGGGCGGCGCGGTGACGATCGCGTCGCTGAACAACGTCAGCGTGCAATCCAAGGCCGACGGCGCAGCGGGTTCGTCCAGCGGCTCTGCGGTCGGTGGCACGGTGGCCGGGTCGGTGATCACCGGCGGCACGAGCACCAGCATCGCCGGCACCGCGTCGGTGAGCGGCGCGTCGCTGGCGATTTCGGCACTCGCCGTGCGCAGTGCCGACACCCAGGCCAAGTCGACGCAGGGCGGCGCCACCGACGATGGCAGCGAAACCGAAGGCGACAAGGCGCTTGACGAGCAGAACGCCAGCGCCACCAACAGCGGCGGCGGCAGCCAGGAAATGAGCCTCGCCGCGGCGGTGGCCTTCACCAACGTCACCGGCGACAGCGAGGTGCTCATCGGCACCGGCGGCAGCCTTACATCAGGCGGCGCGTTGGCGATCAACGCCGGCTCCACGCTGGCCGGGCCCGGGACTGGTTTTTCCACCGTCGCCGACGGATCGGTGACGAACTCGAATACCGGCATCGGCGCCGCAGCGGCGATCAATACCGCCAACTTTGTGAGCCGGGTGCAGTTTTCCGGTGCGACGACGATCACCGCGCCGGGCGGCGTCAACGCGCTGGCAAATATGGGCACCAGCAACTTCGGCGCCAAGGCGACTTCTGGTGCCGGCGCATCGGGTGTCGGAGTCGCCGGCGCGTTGGCGATCAATGTCGGCGTGACCAAGGCCGAAGCGCTGCTCACGCCGGCGGCGAACCTCACGCTCAACGGCAATGCGGCGTTTTCGCTGCGGGCTACAGCGACGACCACCGACAAGGCGACTGCGGAATCGAAGACCACCGCGGGTGGTGATTCGGTCGGCGTCGGCGCTTCGGTGGCGATCAACGTGTCAGACGCGGTGTCGACGGCGATCGCCGATGCCGGCTCGCGGCTGGCCGGTGCCGGCAACGTGACCATCGACGCACGTTCGAACAACACCGTCGCCACGACCGTCAAGGGTGGCGCCGCAGGTGGTACCGCGATCACGCCGGTCGGCGCGATCACGGTCGCCACCAGCGACACGTTTGCGGATTTGCGCAGCAGCGCGCAGGTCTTGAGCGCCGCCAATGTCACGGTCAACGCCGAGCACACCGGCACCGCGACGACCGCCGCCGACGGCGCTGCCAAGGGCGCCGATGTCGGCGTTGGCATTTCGCTGGGCTTCGCCTCGGTGATCGACACCACGCGGGCCTTGATCGACCGCAGCGTCACGGCCAGCGGCGCAATCGCCGCCACGGCCACGAGCCGGCAGACGAGCAACACCAGCGCCAAGGCGAGTGTCAAGGGCGGCGAAGAAGACAGTGGCGGCGGCGGCAACGGCGTCGACCAGAAAGCCGGCGGCCAGCGCGGCGCTGGTGACACACAAGCGGCAGGCAAGGGTGGCCGCAACAGCGCCAATTCCGGCGCGACACCGAAGGCCGAAACCGCGAGCACCGATTCAGAAAGCGGCTCGGGTTCCGACGGCATCGCCGTCGCCGGCGCAGTGGCGATCAACCTCGCGACGTCCAACGTGCGCGCGACCACTGGCGCCAACCGAGTGCTCACCGCGGGCACGACGGTGACCGTGCGCTCCAGCGCCAACCTCGAAGCCGCGGCCACGTCCGATGGCTCTGGTGTGGCCGAAGGCGGCAACGCCGGGGTGGGTGTCGCGGTATCGATCAATGTCGGCACGGTGTCCAACGAAGCACGCATCGGCTCCGGCGGCAATGTCGTGGCCGACGGCCTGACGCTCGAAGCCATCACCGGCCCGGCGAACAGCGCCAGCCACAAGTTGACCGCCACGGCGACCTCGGGTGCGGGCTCCGACGAGGTCGGTGTCGCCGGCTCGTTTGCGCTGAACGTGGTCAACATCACCACGCTGGCGCATATCCCAGGCTTTGCTTCGACCAACCTGAATGGCAACGACCTGAACGTGCGCGCCGTGGCCAGCAGCAGCACCGATGCACAGGCGCTGCCTGAAGGTGACGGCGCGCAGGGCGGCTCGGTCGGTGTCGGTGCCTCGGTGGCGCTGAATGTCGTCACCACGCGCACCGAAGGCAGCATCGCGGACGGCGCCACGCTCAACGGCACGATGAACGACGTGCGCATCGAAGCGATCGGCGCGCACAACGTCAAGACGACGGCCAAGAACGGTGCCGGCGCGGGCGCTGACAGCGGCGACGGCATCGGTGTCGGCGCCGCGGTGGCGCTGGCCTTCACCGACCACGACAAGGTCGCCTATCTCGGCACCAGCAACCTGTCGACCGACACCCTCAACGCGACCGGCAGCGTGACCGTGCGCAGCAGCCATGCGTCGGCGGCGCAGACCGAATCCAGTGGCGACGGCGCCGGCGGTGCGGTCGGCATCGGCGCGTCGCTGGGCATCAACATCCTGCAAGACGATGTACGCGCGCAGGCGATGCGCAGCGTCAGCGCCGGCGGTGCGATCACGGTCGAGAGCCAGACCTACGCCGGCACCACCAACATCGCCAAGGCCAGCGCCCAGGGCAATTCGAAGGACGGCAAATCGGCCGACAGCGAAAGCGACAACCAGGTCAACAACAACCCCAACAACGGCGGCGACAAGTCGGTGCCGAAGGCGCAGGACGGCGCCAATGAAGGCAACGCCAAGGGCGAGAGCGAGTCGAGCAACGAGTCGGCCGATGTCGGCGTGGCGGCCGCAGTCGGCGTGAGCTATTCGCAGGTCGACAATCTGGCCGAAGTCGGCAATGGCGCGCAGCTCGTGTCGTCGGGTGGCGCGGTGCGGGTCTCGGCGATCGCCGAGCTCGACATGACGACGATCGCCACCGGCGAGTCGACCGACCTGCAGACCGACACCCAAGTCGGTGCTGCAGTTGGCGTGACGGTCGGGGACCTCGACAGCCGCGCCCGCACCGGCACCGGGGCCGGCCTGAGCGGCACCAACGTCACCGTCGAGGCACGTGCGCCCGATGGCGCGCGTTCGGAGTTCAAGACCTGGGGCCTGGCTGCTGCGGGTGGTGGTGATTACGGCATCGCGGGGTCGGTGGCGATCAACCGCGTCAGCTACTTCAGCGACGCCTCGGTTGGCGCCGGCACGACAGTCACCGCGAGCAACAACTTCAATGTCCTGGCGGCCAGCGAGATCGGCTTGCAGACCCTGGCCGGCGGTGTCGGCTTTGGCAAGAAGGCCGGCGTCGGCGTGGCCATTTCGGTGGCGATCCTCAACCCGACCACGCGCGCCACGATCGGCGACAACGCGGTGGTCAATGCCGCCAACGATACGACGGTGCGTGCCCGCACCGCGATCAACCCGCTGGCGATCCCGCTCGGCGATATCCCGCTGCTGCCCGACTCAGTCGACGCCACCTCGGTCGCTGCCGGCGCCGGCGGCTCCACCGGCGGATCGGCGGTTGCGGGTTCTTTCGTGGTCAACGTCTTCACCGACGACACGCTGGCCGCCATCGGCCGCGGCGTGCAGATCAACCAAGCCGCTGGTGCGGGGTCTGGGCAGGACGTCACCGTCGAGGCGATCGACTTGAGTCGCATCGTCTCGATCGCCGGTGCGCTGGCGATTTCCTTCGATTCGAGCAGCGTCGCTTTTGGTGCCGGCGTCGATATCGGCGTGGTCAACAAAAACACCCGCGCCAGCATCGGCCGCGGCGCCAACGTCAAAGCGCGCGGCGATATCAACCTGCTTGCCAACGGCGGCGAAGACATCATCTCGGTGGCGGCGTCGGTCGGTGGTGGCAGCGCCGCTGCGGTATCGCCGTCGGTCAGCGTGTATGTCGTCAATACCCAGACGCGCGCGTTTGTCGAAGACGGCACCAGTGCCGGCACCGGCGCCACCCTCGACGCCGGCAACCGGGTCACGGTCGGCGCCTTTGGTCCGTTTGATCTGGTCCAGATTGCCGGTGCGCTGGCAATCTCCGGCAGCAGTGCCGGGGTCGGTATCTCGAATACCACGCTGGTCCACAACGATACCGTCGAAGCCGAGATCGGTGACCGCAGCAACCTCGTCGCACGCAGCGGCGGCGTCAATGTCAACGCCAATTCCTACGAAGACCTGATCACCATTGCCGCGGCCGGATCGGGGGCCAGCAGCGCCGGCATCGCGGGCTCGGCAGCGGTGAATGTGCTCAACGAAAATACCTGGGCGCGCATCGGCAACGGTGTCAACTTCAACGTCGCGCCTGAGGGCGCCGGCGCTGCGACGCCCGATGTGCGCATCGAAGCCGACGCCACGACAACGCTGATCGCGGTCGGCGGCGCCGTCGGCGCGGCTGGCACCGCGGGTGTCGGTGTCGGCGTCGCGGTGACAAAGATCTCGAAGAACACCGAAGCGTCGATTGGCTCGGGTGCGACAGGCAATGTGCGCGGCGATATCCAGGTGCTGTCCGACAGCCGTGAAGATATCGTATCGATTGCCGCGTCGATGGGCGCCGGTGGCACCGCGGGTGTGGCGGGATCGGCCGGCATCCTGGTCGCCAGCATCGTCACCCGTGCCTTCATCGGCGACGACCCCGATGGCGGCCCGGCGAGCTTTGGTGCTGGCGATCTGCACGCGCGCGGCAGCATTGCGATTGCGGCCAACGATAGCCTGGACGATATCAACGTCGCTGGCGCCGTTGCGGCCGGCGGCACGGCCGGCATCGGCGCGGCGGTGGGGGTGCCGGTGGTGACCAAGCGCGTTGAAGCCTTTGTCGGCGCCGGTGCGCGTGTCACCGCCGATGGCCACACCAGCGTCGATGTCGATACCGGCCGCTTTGCGCTGCAATTCCAGGCTGTTGCCGACAAGCCCGGCAACGTCAACGTTGCCAACGGCAACCGGCCGTCGAAGAGCAACGCGCGCTTCGGCCCGCCCAGCAACAGCCAGACGCTGGACACCAACGAAGACGGCGCTGACGACCGCGGCAACGACCCGATGTACAGCGGCTTGCGTGTCGCCACGCTCGGCCGGCAGAACGGTTTTTCGGGCCTCTCGGTGACCGCTACCAACCGCGACAGCATCACCAATTTTGCGGTCGTCGGCGGTGTATCCGCAGGCGCCTCGGTGGCCGTGGCCGCGGGCATCAACGTCATTGACGTCAGCGCACGGGCTTATATCGGCAACGGTGCGTCGGTCAACGCCGACCAGAGCGACGCCAACGGCTTGCAGCAGGTGCAGGTTTCCGCCGGCAACGATTTTTATCACCTCGAAGTGGCCGGTGCGTTGGCGGTGGGCCTGTATGCCGGCATCGCGCCGGCGGTCGGCGTCTCGGTCATCGACCTCAATACCGAGGCCTTTATCGGCAGCGGCGCCGTGGTTCGCGCGGTGGACGATATCAAAGTCGATGCGCATGCCGACGAAAACATCCTGGCCATCGGCATTGCGGTGGGCGGTGGCATCGCCGGGGTCGCCGGTGCGGTGACCGTGCCCGTGATCGACAACACGACCAGCGCCTATATCGGCAGCGGCGCGGTCGTCAGCGCGGGTGCGCAGGTCGCGGTGACGGCGTCGGACAACACCAAGATCCTGGTCGTCTCCGGCGCCGGCGGTTTTGGCGTGGCGGGCATCGGCGCGTCGGTCGGTGTGATGTCGATGACGAAGTCGACGAATGCCTTCATCGGCAATGGCGCGGTCGTCGACGCCAAGGGCAACGGCAACGGTGTCGCCGGTGTGCTGGACGGCACCGCCAATGGCACCACGAGTTTTGGCACCACCACGGCGGCCGGTGTGATCGTGCAGGCGACTTCGCGCGAAGACGTGACGCATGTCGCCATCGCTGCTGGCGGCGGCATCGCCGGCATCGCCGGCGGGATTGCGGTGAGCCTGGTCGACAGCGACACCAAAGCCTGGATCGACAACAACGCGCAGATCAATCGCAGCAACAACAACAGCGGCGCCTCGGTCCTGCAAGACGTGATCGTGCGTGCCGGCAACCGCGTCGACACCTTCTCGTTCGCCGGCGCCGTCGCTGGTGGCGTGGTCGGCGTCGCTGGCGCAGTCGACGTCGGCAGCATCAAAAACGATACCGCGGCGTTCATCAAGGGCGGCGCCGCGGTGGCAGCGCGTGGCAATGTTGTCGTCGGTGCGCACCACCTGAGTGAAAACGAGGGCTACACGATCTCTGGCGCCGGCGGTTTTGTCGGCGCCGCGGCAGCGGTCTCGGTGTGGTCACTCGGCACGCCGCTGCAGAGCAACTACCAAAACAGCCAGGGCGGCAACCTCAACGCTTTCAGCGCCAACGGCGGCAACCCGCAGAACCAGGCGGCAGACCAGGGTGGCGCGCGCACCAACGAGGTCGGCGGCCAGCTCGGTGGTTACGCCCAAGGCAATACCAACGACAACAAGACCAGCGCCAACGAGCGGCTGGCGGGCATCGGCAAATCGGCGCAGACCGGCTTGACGACCAAGGCGCCGACCAGCGCCAGCCTGCGCAACATCATCGCCAGCAATGTCGCGCCGGCGGGCACGCAGGCCTATATCGAAGGTGGCGCGTTTGTCTCGGCGGCCAACCACATCATTGTCGAAGCCAAGGACGTGAGCAACGTCAGCTTCGCCGTCGGTGGCGGCGGTGGCGGTTTTGTCGGCATCGGCGTCGCGGTGGGTGTGCTGAGCATCGCCAACAACGCCCGCGCATCGGCTGGCGGCACGCTCGAAGCCGGCGGCCAGATCATCATCAACGGCGAATTGGTCGAAACCATCGGCCAGACCTCGTTTGCTTTTGGCGGCGGTTTTGTCGGCCTCGGTGCGTCGGTCTCGGTGGTCACCGACAAGAGCACGGCCCACGCTTTTATTGCCGACGGCGCGGTGGTCAACAACGCTTCGTCGATCTCGATCTTTGCCAACAACAACCAGGCTTTTGACATCGATACCGATGGTGTCAGTGTCGGCGCGGTGGCGGTCGGGGCGTCGGTGAGCAGCGTCTCGGTGGGCAATGCCGGCGCCACCGACAACTACGCCGGCATTGGTGCCAACGCCCGCATCGGCCAGGGCACTGGCAGCGTCGGCAACATCACCGTGCGGGCGCGCTCGTTGGTGCACGTCGTCCAGGACACCTGGGCGATGGCCGGCGGTGTGGTCGGCCTGACCTTCAACTTCGCTTTCTCCGACATCAACCCGGATGTGCGCGCGACCATCGGCGACGGCAGCCGGATCAACAGCACTGGCGCGGTGAAGGTCTTGGCCGGCACCGACCACAACGCCGATACCGATCTGTTCGGTCTTTCGGTCGGTGCGTTTGCCGGCGGTGTGAACCTGACGCGTGCGCAGCTCGACGCCACGGTGTTTGCCTATGCCGGCGGCGAAATCACGGCCGACAACGTCAGCGTCGTGGCCGGCCACAATTTCGACCCGGTATCGCTGCAGGCGATCCACCAGGCGGCGGGCGGCGGCATCCGCGGCGCCTATGCCACTACCGAAGCGCCTTCGGTTGGGCTGGCGACGACGAACGCGTCTTTTGCAAATGCGCTGTCCACCGCCGACGTGCATGCGGCCATCGGCGCTGGCGCGGTTTTCAACGTCGCCAGCACGGTCAGCGTGCGCGCCAGCGGCATCCAGCAAGCCCGCGCCAAGGGTGTCGCGTTCAGCGGCAGCGTCGTCGGCATGGGCCTGCTCAATGTCACCAGCACCGCTTCTGGCGAAGCCCGCGCGACAGTTGGCAATGGCGCCAATATCAAGGCCGGCAGCGCGCTGGTCGAGGCCAACGGCATCGACCACGCGTTTTCCGACAACGACTCGACAAGTTTTTCGCTGCTCGGCAGCCTGGGTTTCAGTATCTCGCGCACGACCGTGACGCCAACCGTGGCGGCCCGCGTGGGCACCGGGGCCCGGCTTGACGTGACTGGGCAGTTGAGCCTGCGCGCCAACAGCATCACCGATGGTGACGCCAGCGCGAGTCGGCTCGGGATTTCGTTGGGGGTGGACTTCGGCATGATCCGCGGCGACTCCAATGTCACGCCGACGGTCAGCGCTTTGGTCGAATCCAGCGCTGCGAACCCGACGACAGTCAACGCCGGAAGCGTCAACATCGAAGCCAAACATGGCTCGCCGGTGTCGCTGTCGGACGGCACCTTGGCCAGCGTCGGCAGCGACCTGCTGACCACGGTCGCGCCGCATGGCCTGGCCACCGGCGACCGCATCACCTACATCACCAACGGCAACACGCCGATCGGCGGCCTCGTGGCCGACCGCTCGTATGGCGTCGTCGTGCTCAACGATACCGTGGTCCAGCTCGGCAGCCCGTTTGTGAGCACCGATGTCAATGACGGTTTCGACACCATCCGTTTTGCAACGCAGCATGGGTTGAAGACCGGGGATCGGATGGAGTACGGGCACAGTTTTCTCGGCAATGCCGGGCCCATCGGCGGCCTGTTCAACAACCAGGATGTCTACGTCCGCGTCATCGATTCGCTGACCGTCAAGCTCGGCACCTCGCTGGCCCAGGTGCAGGCCGCGCTCAAGCCCTTCGCACCCGCCGCGGTCGACGCCGCGAGCAACGTCTTCACCGTCAACAACCACGGTTTCACCGACAACCTCGCGGTCACCTACCGGGGCCCGCGCTCGGCGGCTTTCAACGGTTTTGCGGTCGACCAGGACGCCGACAAGATCGCCGTCGGCCCGGCCCCCAACGGCAACGACTTCCAGACCGGCGACCGTGTCACCTACGCCGTCAGCGGCGTCAGTGGCAAGCCTGCGGTGGCGATTGGCGGTCTCGGCAACGGCGGCAGTTATTACGTGCTGCGCGTCGATGCTGAAACGATCAAGCTGTCGACCACCGTCGTCGACGCTGCGGGCAACGGCGGCACTTACGTCAACCTGGTGCGCAGCGCCGGCGCCGACCAGTCCCTGCACCGGCTGACGCGTTTTGGCGAGAAGATCATCACCGGCCTGGAGGACGGCCGCACCTACTACGTCGACCGGCTCGACGCCAACACCTTTACGCTCGCCGCATCGCCCGGCGGCGCGGTGATCGATGTCAATACCGCGGGCGTGGCCGGCACCCAGTACATCGGCGTCGAAGGCATCGACCTTTCCGGTGGCGGGGTGGTCGGCCAGCAGCACCTGACGCACATTCTCAGCGGTGGCCTGGTCGGCACCCAGCGCTTGGCAGGAGCCGGCGGGATGATCTCGTCGCCCGATCAATACGGCATCGACGGCATCGCCTACGCCAACGCGGTGGGCCCGTCGTTTGCGCTGCTGATCGCCGCCGTTGGGGCTTACGCCGACGTGAATGTCAAGCCTGATGTGGATGCAGGCGTCGGCGACGGCGCGCGCATCACAACCGTCGGCGACCTGTCGATCAAGGGCGAGACTTACGGCAACGCGCAGGCTTTTGCCGGCGCCACGGCCTACGCCTTCCTCGGCGGCCTGGGATTTTCCGGCGTGCGCATGAACCTGCACCACAACACCCAGGCCACGGTGGGCGCTGGCGCGGCGATCGAGGCCGGTGGTGATATCTCCGTGTGGGCCGAGAACCGGCATGTTGCCAGCGGCGAGTCCTACGCCGGCGGCGGCGCGGCCGGGATTGCGGTGACAGGCACCAAGGCCGTGATCGAAGCGCTGCCGGTGACGCTGGCCAATATCGGTGCCGGCGCCAACCTGCATGCCAAGGGCGACATCGCGATCAGTTCGCGCATGGGCGCCAAGGGCGCGATCAAATCCGATTCATGGGCCTATGCCGGGCTCGGCTCGGGCGGTTATGCCGAGTCCTACTGGGCCATCGGCGGCGCGGCGAACGACTTCAGTTCGGCGCCGATCAATACGACCGTCAACCTCGATGCCAACGCCTTCCTCCGCGCCGAGGGCGACCTGTCGCTGTACGCGGTGGTCTCCGATACCGACATCGAAACCCGTGCCCAGTCGTCGGCGGCTTCGGCCTTCTACTCCGACCCCGATGCCGAAGCGCGCACGCTGGTCAATACGATCGCGCTGGTCACCGCCAAGCCCGGCGCCGTGGCGATCGGGGTCAACAATCTTGATGCGGTGGCGCGGCACACCGATGTCGGCATGTACACCAATGCCTATGCCGAAGGTGGCAGCGCGTTTGGTGCACCCGACGCCGACGCCTGGGGCATCCAGCGATATCTGTCGCGCGTGATCACTGACGACGGCTCGGCCTTCGGCAGTGAAGACCTGCAGGTCGGCGCGATGATCCTGAGCCCGAAAAACAACGTCTACCAGGGCGCGCCGGGTTTTTCGCTCAACGTCTTCGACGACCGTGGCGACGTGCATCCCGAGTGGACCCTGAACCGCCACATCACCTACAACGGTGACGTGATCCTGCTTTCGGCGCCGACGCCCAAGCTGCTGGTCGATGCCACCGGCAACATCGCGATCGCCGAAGGCGTGAGCGTGGTCAACGAGCCGACCCGGGTCGTCGTCAACAACCTGAGCAACAACGGCAATGCTGGCAAGGCCTCGTTCGAGGTCTTTCCGATGTCGGTGAACGGTGCGCCGCGTTATGGCCGCATCGACGGCGACCAGGGCACGGTGATCGTGCGCCACACCTGGGAGACGGTCGAGCTTACCAACCTGTCGGCCAAGGACCTTTTTGTCAACGCGATCGACCCGATCGACCGCAGTGGCCGCGCCAAGGTGTCGATCAATGCCGACGAAAATGAATACCGCTTCGACATCGCGCACGAATACGCGCCGACGCGCATCGAGATCGCCAACCTCGGCGGCTCGGGCAGCCCCGACATCATCCTCAACGGGCTGATCGACAACCCGATCGGCACCACCCGCGTCGTCAACCTGCGCAGCGACGTGCTCGGCTCCCAGAACGCCAAGATCCGCGCGAACCGGTTGGTCATCGAAGCCGCGGGCAATATCGGCCAGACCCCGCCGATCACGCTGGGCGCGCTGCAATTCGGCCGTCTCGACATAGAACTGGTCCAGAGCGAAGGCCGCGAGACGGCGATGGACACCACCAGTGGCGCCTATCAGGCGCTGCGCCTGCGCGGGATCGACCGCGATCCGGCCGGCGGCCTGTTTGAGTTGAAGCTGAACACGCTGCAAGCCGGCAGCGATATCGACCTGATCGTGTTGCCGACACTGGAGCAATTGCAGATCGCCAACGCGCCCGGCGGTTTTGTCGTCGACGTGTCCGAGTGGCGGCCGACGGTGGACATCCTCTACGGTGACGGCAACCCCGACACCAACCCCTACGGGCGCACGACCGCGCCCTATGTCGACCACTACAAACCCGACGGCGGCGGGCCGGCGCTTGTGGTGCCGGTGAGCGTCTTCGGCACCGGCAATACGCAGGTCAATACCCATGTGCGCGTTGGCTTGATGAAGGCCGGCGGCAACATCACCTTCCTCGCCAACTTCGGGCCGACACGCATCGACCTCACCGCCAATACCAACCTCACCGGCCTGGGCCGCATCGACGCGTACACGAACGGCGAGATCATCCTCACCGAGACCGAAGGTGATCTGCGCGCCGGCGCGATCATCTCGACGCTGAACAACGTCACGCTGTACGCGGCCGCCGGTATCGTCGATGCGCAGGGCGACGCCGCCGCCGACGTCAGCGGCAACCGGCTCGTGCTCATTGCCGCCGACGGCCCGATCGGCTCGTTCCAGAACGACCTCGAAATCAACAGCGCGTTGTCGGCGGCCGCCGACGTTTTTGCCACCTCGACCACCGACCTCTATCTGCACGAACTCATCGGCAGCCTGGTCATCGACCAGGCCATCGCCGGCAGTGGCGATTTGCGCTTGACGACGATGGACAGCGCCAGTGCCGGCGAAAACATCATCATCAACGCCGGCAAGGTCGTCAGCGCAGCCGGCGGATCGGTCACGCTGCAAGGCGGCGACTCGCTGGTCATCGGCGGCAGCGTGCTGGCCTTCACGAGCATGTTCCTCTCGGTTGACCATCGCAATGCCGACCGCGGCTTCGGCGTTAGCGTCGTATCGCTGCGCAACGGCACGGTGCAAGCCGCACGCATTGCGATGCGCGGCGACGAAGACGACGACACGCTCGACGCCGGCGACCTGCCGATCGCGGTGGTGGCTTACGGTTACGGTGGTGCTGACGTGATCTACGGCGGCACCCAGGCCGATCATCTTTACGGCGGCGAAGGCGCCGACCTGATCAGCGGCGGCAATGCTGCCGACCTGATCGTGGCCGGCGGTGGCATCGGCGACGTGCTGCTCGGCGGCGACGGCGACGACTTGATCTACGGCTCTGCCGACGGCGGTGCATTCGATCTCAATTTCGACGACAGCACCCGTTTTGGCGACAGCATCGACGGCGGCGCCGGTGACGACCAGATCCACGGCCTCGGTGGCGCCGACGATATCGTCGCCGGTGACGGTGACGACTATGTCGACGCCGGTGACGGCGCCGACCGGGTGCAGGGCGGCCGCGGTGCCGACTTGATCTACGGCCATCTCGGCAACGATTTGATTTTTGGCTACCAGATCGTTGGCGACGCCGACGACCGCGCCGAGGATGTGCTGCACGGCGAATGGGGCGACGACTTCATCGTCGGCGGCGACGGCCGCGACGTCATCGACGGCGGTTTTGGCGACGACAACATCGCCGGCAATGGCGGCGACGACCTCTTGCGCGCGGGCCCGGGCGTGAACACGGTCAGCGGCGGCGACGGCGAAGACCTGCTCTACGGCAGCCAGGACGGCGCCGACAATATGAACGGCGGCGCCGGCCGCGACCGGCTGTTCGGGTTTGCCGGCAACGATGTGCTGCGTGGTGCCGCGGGCGACGACAGCATCGAAGGTGGTGCTGGCGACGACCTCATCGAAGGCGGTTCAGGTGCCGACCTGCTCGTCGGTGGCACCAACAACGACACGCTGTACGGCCACAGCGCCAGCGGCGTCGGCGACGACAATGCCGTCGATGTGATGTTCGGCGATCTGGCCGGCGCCGACTCCTCAGGCGCCGGGCGCGACCGCCTCGTCGGCGGCCTGGGCAACGACCTGATGTATGGTGAAGGCGAAGACGACGATATCGTCGGCACCGCGGGCTTCGAGCAAAACGAAACCAGCGGTGGCAGCGGCAACATCATCAACTTCGGCAACCCTGGCGACAGCGCTGGTTTTGTCAATGCGCCTGTGGCTACACAAGCGCCTCCGCTGCTGCCCGTGGACTACGGCATGGCGCGGGCCGGTGCCAGCCTGCCCGAAGGCTCCGCCCAACGTGGACGCTGGGGCAGCCTGTCAGGCGCGGCCACCGAAGTCGGCCTGTCCGGCGCCGCCGGGCGCATCACCGGGCTGGCCGTCGACCCCGCAGTGGCCGTCTCGCCTGGCGGCGGCGCCTATGTCGCCTGGGTCGATACGCGCAGCGGCAACCCGCAGATCCTGGTCGCGCGCACGGTCAGCGGTGGCTGGTTCGAGCCTGCCGGCAGTGCCAGCGGTGATGCCCAGGGGGGCGGTGTGTCGTCGACTGTCAACGCCGCTTTTGCGCCGAGCATCGTGCTCGATGGCACGGGCGCGCCGATCGTGGCCTGGATCGCCGACCATATCGGCAGCCAGAGCGACGTGCGGGTGGCGCGGTTCAACAGCGGCAGCGGCCAATGGGAAGCGCTGGGCAACTCGCTCGGGCTTGTCGGCATCTCGAACACCGGCACCGCGGCCGGCGTCAAATTGGTGATGACGGCAGGCGGTGTGGTGGCGGTCTGGCTCGACGGCACGCCGGGCGCGCAGCGCATCTACGCACGCCAGTTCAGCGCCGGCGCCTGGGTCGAAATTGGTGCCGGCTCGGCCAGCGTCAATGGCCTGGCCGGCGGCACGGTGGCCGCCGATGTGCGTGACATCACCGTGGCCAGTGACGGCACCCGCATCGCGTTGGCCTGGACCCAGATGGATGGCGGCGGCCTGCGCCAGGTCTACCTGCGTGAATTCAGCGGGGGCGCCTGGAGTCCCTTGTCCGGCTCGGCCAGCGGCACGGGCGTCAGTGGCATCGCCGACTCCGGCCTAGCCGGCAGCGTCGCGCACGGCGCGCAACCGACTGTCGCTTATTTCAACAGTCAGTTGTTTGTCGCCTGGCAGGCGTTTTCCGACCAGGGTGCAACCGTTGCGGTCGCCAAATTTGCAACCACGCCGGCACGCACGCTGACGCTGGTCGATACCTTCGGCCTGCCTGAAGTACCGTCGTCGCCGCAGCTCACTGCGGGTGGTGACACCCTGCGGCTGGTCTGGCAGCGCACGCCGCTCGGCCTGGCCGGCACCGACCTCTACGCGCGGCGCTTCGACGGCGTGAACTTCGTGCAAGAAGTCGCTGGCGAAGCATCGCCAGGTGGCATCAGTGCGTCGGGCGGCAAGACGATGAAGGTTGTCACGGCGACCGACTCGAACGGCCGCAGCACGGTGGTCTGGCAAGACGCGATCACCGGCCAGCCAGCGATCTTTGCGCGCTGGATGAGTGCGACCATAGACCGCAAATTCACGGCGACTGGCGCGGGTGCGGTGCAGGCGATCCTCGACGCGAATGACCTTGGCGCGGGCGACGTGATCGTCGTCGTCGGCGATGTCGCCGGCGACATCGTCATCGCTGCCAATGACAGCGGCGTGGCCATCATCGGCGCCGACCGTTCGCAGATCCTGGGCTCGATCACCGTGCAGGCGGGCGCCAACAACGTGCTGCTCGAGCGCTTGACCGTGACCGGCGATGTGACGGTGCAGGGCCCGACCGGCTTCACGCTGACCGAATCGAAGATCGGCTCGTTGATCCTGGCCGGCAGCGACAACGCCCAGGTCACCGCCAACCGCATCAGCGGCAATCTGCGTGTCGTCGGCGCCGTGATCGGCGCGACCATCGATCACAACCGCATCCTGGGTGGTGGCATCACGGTCGAAGACCTCTTCGGCGGCGCCAGCAACCTGACGATCAGCCACAACACGATCAGCGGCGCCGGCACCGGCATCAGCCTGGGCGTGCCGGCATCAGGCCGCATCCGCGACAACATCATCAGCAGCACCGGCACCGGCTTGAATATCGGCGCCATCTTCACCGGGCTGATCGACGGCAACCGCATCAGCGGCGCCAACATCGGCATCGTCTACGGCGCAAATGCGACGCTGGCCGGCAACGTCGTGTTCGGCAACGAGGTTGGCATTCGCACGACCCATGGCGGCGCCAGCGTCGGCCTGGGGTTCATCGATGGCTCGGGCATCAACGAAGTGCGTGGCAACGTCACCGGCATCGTCGCGGTGAACGCGCAGTTCCAGCGCCAGCATGTGATCGGCAACCAGACCGGTGTCGGTGGCAGCGGCACCGTTGGTGGCCTGACGCTCGATGCCGCCAACGTGATCGAGAACAACGCGATCGGCATTGCCGCGTTCACCGGCACGGTGCAGTACAACCGGCTCGCCGGCAATGGCATCGGCATCAACGTCACGCCGGCGATGAATGGCCTGAAGGTCTGGCACAACGTGATCCACGGCAGTGCCACGGCGGGACTGCTGATCTCCAGCGCCAGCGACATCCGCATTTACCAGAACACTTTCCACGCCCCGGCGGGCGACAACATCCGCCTGCAGGGCGGTGCGTCCAACGTCGAGATCCAGGGCAACATCCTGTGGGCCGAACAGGGCTACGACATCTATGTCGCCAACGACTCTCAGCGCGGGTTTTTCAGCGACTACAACAACCTCTACACCTCGCGCCTCGGCAAGGTCGGCTACTGGACGAAGGACTTTGTCGACGTGCTCGACTGGCAGGCCGATATTGCCCGCTTCGACCTGCATTCGATCGGCGCCACGGTCACCAACTCGGGTTGGGCGCGGCCGCAATTCATGGACGCTGCGCGCGCCGACTACCGGCTGTTCCAGGTGGTTGGTGGCCAGCGATTCAGCAGCCCCGATGTTGATGCATCGAATGTGCTCATCGACCAATCGGTACCGCCGCACTACAACAACCTGATCAACAACAACGGCTTCGAAAACGGCCTGCTCGGCTGGGTCGTCAGCAACGGCGGTGCGCTCAAGGACAGTGCTCCCGCGGCCTACGAAGGCAGCCAGTACTTCAACGCCGGCGCGGTGGAGCAAGGCTTTGCCGAACAGAGCATCAACCTGCTCGCGCGCGGGTTCACGGTCGCCGAAATCGACGCCGGCCTGCTCGACTTGGCGTTTGGTGGCCGCGTCCGTGCAGCGACCGAAGCGCCGCGCGATGCTGGCAGCGTCTCGCTCATCTTCCTGGACGCTGCTGGCGAAGAAATCCGCCGCCAGGCGGTGGACGCGCAAAACGCCGACGCCCGCTGGGAGCTTGTTGGCGACCGCGTCTCCGCGCCAGTCGGTGCGCGGTTTGCGGTGTTGCGCTTCGACGCCGACCGCAATGCCGGTGGCAATGCCGATGTCTGGTTCGACAGCGGCTTTGTGGTTCGTGTCAGCGACGGCTACATCCCCGACCTGGGCGCCTACGGCGCCGGCACGCATGAAGCGGCGACCGACCTGACACCACGCATCGAACTCAAGTTTCCCGACCTCTACACCGACTGGGAAAGGAACGAGCCGCTGCCGATCCGCTGGGTGACGACGAACAACACCAGCAACTCGCCGGTGCGTGTGGACCTGCTGCAAGACACGGCGGATGGCCCGCAACTGCTGATCAATATCGCGGCAGCGACGCCCGACGACGGCAGCCTGTTCTGGATCCCGGCGAACAGCGGCATCAACTTCAATACCAAGAACATCCGCATCCAAATCTCGCTGGTCGAGCGGCCGGCGGTCATCGACCGCGCGCAGGAGAACTTTGCCGTGCCCGAGGACGGCCAGAACTACTACGTCGACAACAACAGCAATGCTGGTGACGAGTACACCCCGGCTGCGATCGGCGACAACCGCAACACCGGCAAGACACCGCTGGTGCCCAAGCCGAACCCGACGAATGTCTTCCGTGCCTACGATCTGAAGGCCGGCGACACGGTGTTTGTCGATACCGGCGACTACCCGATGATCGACCCGGTCGGCGTATCGGGCAGCAACGACGTGAGCCTGTTGGTCGGCCCGGGGATGGGTCGAGACGAAGGTTTCACGCTCACCGGTCCGCTCGACACCAGCCTCATCGCGCGCCTGTTCCCGGCCATCCCGAGCGACCGCTCGCGGGCCTTGATCGACTTGAACGACGCAGACTTCGTCACCGTGCGCCACCTGACGCTCGAAAACGCGCAGCGTGGCATCTACACCTATGGCGGCTCGGACAGCTTCATCGCGTCGCACATCACCGCCAGCGGCCATGCGCTGCAAGGTTTTTCGATCGCCACGGCGTCGCCGTTCGGTGACTTCGACCGCCTCGTCGCCTTGAACAACGGCGCCGGCGGTGTGTTCATTAACGGGTCGATCCGTTCGCTGAGCAATTCACTGGCGCAAGGCAACACGACCGACGGCTTCAACATCGCCGGCACGCTGGTCAGCGTCACCGACAACATCGCACGCAGCAACAGCGACTGGGGCTTCCAGTTCAGCCAGACCGGCGCGGGCAAGGTTCAGCGCAACGAGGCCAGCGCCAACCGCGCTGGCATCACGGTGAGCAACCAGATTGCCGGCGATACCTTGGTCGGCGACACCGATGTCGCTGCCGGCAACGGCAACCGCGTCTTCAGCAACCGCGACGGCGGCATCTACGCCTACTACGGCGCGGTGGTCGCCGGCAATACCGTCTTTGGCCACACGACAGCCAACGCCTGGGGAATCTACGGCTACAGCGGCATCTCGATCCTGTCGAACGTGGTCTTCGGCAACACCTGGGGCGTCTACGGCTGGTTCAGCCGCATCGATACCAACCGCGTCTACAACAACACGCAGGACGGCATCCGCTCCGAGAACACGGATGCCGCTGGCAACGTCGTCTACGGCAACGCGGTGGGCATGCGTTTCAGCGAGTACTACAACCAGCCGCGCACCGCACGCAACAACCTCGTCTACGCCAACAGCGCGGCGGGTGTGCTGATCGGCGGCACCGCGCAGAGCTTCATCAACAACACCGTGTACCAGACGGTGGGTGATGCGGTTCGGGTTGCCAACGCCAGCAATACGACGATCGTCAACAACGTCATCGTCGCCGACGGCGGCTATGCGATCAGCGTCGCATCCGACAGCCAGGTGGGGTTTGTCTCCGACTACAACCTGTTCGTGCGTGGTGGTGGTGGCGCGCTTGGTCAATGGCAGGGTGTTGATCGCGCCACGCTCGCATCCTGGCGCGGCGCATCGTTTGCCGACCTGAACAGCCTGGTCGCCAACCCGCAGTTTGTCGACCCCGCTGGGGGCGACTTCCACGAGCGCAGCGCGTACGGCGGATTTGTCGGCGGTAGCGGCCTCGCGCCGCAGCTCGATGGAGGCACCGGGCTGCCGGTGATGGTCGCGCCGGGCGCGCTGACGAGCGGCGTGCAGTCCCCGGTGGTCGACCGCGGGCGCGCTAGCGACGCCTACGTCAACGAGCCGGCGGCGAATGGCGGCTATATCAATATCGGCGTCTACGGCAACACGGCGCAGGCCGCGCGCAGCCCAACGCAATACATCACGATCCTGAATCCGAACGGTGGCGAGCGGGTCGGCCAGGATTCGGCGGTCGAAATCCGCTGGCGTTCATTTGGTTTTACCGGCATCGTGGACATCGCATTCCGCGGCGGCGCGGTGGGCGCGTTTACTTCGCTCGGCAGCAACGAAGTCAACGACGGCAGCTTCAACTGGCTCGTCGACGGCGCCACGTACGCCGCGGGCAACGACTACGAAATCCGCATCACCTCGGTCGATACGCCGGCGATCAGCGACCTCACCGACACGACGTTTGCGGTAATCGCACCGATCACCTTCTACTACGTCAACGACGGGTCTCTGGGCGGCGACGAGTACACCACCGCGATCGGCAGCGACGCCAACGACGGCCTGTCGCCCGACCAGCCGAAGGCATCGATCCGCGGCATCCTGGATGCCTACGACCTGAAGCCGGGCGACGTGGTGCTCGTCGACAGCGGCCGCTACACACTCGGCACGAACATCTTTGTCACCGAGCAGGACAGCGGTGTCACGATCCGCGGCGCCACCGACGGCGATACCGTGCTCGACCGCGCCAACAAGAATACCGGCGCCTACGTCTTCGACCTGCAGGGCGTCGATGGCTTGACGCTGGAAAATCTGCACATCACCGGCGCGGTGTACGGGGTGTATGCGTCGGCCACTGCCAACAGTGACGATGTCAGCGTGCTCGACAGCCGAGTCTGGAACAATTCCGGGCGCGGCATCTATGCGCTGGGCACGAACGACAACTGGGTCGTCAGCGGCAACCTGATCCACTACAACAACG
>JAYUSP010000187.1:0-6470 GCA_043755615.1 Betaproteobacteria bacterium | reverse complement strand
GATGTCGCGGTCCATCCTGATCACCGTTTCGCGCACGTCGCGCAGCAAAGGCTCGTTGATGCGCGGCTGCACCAAATCCTTGGCCTGCTCGATGCGCGCCAGCTCGACGCGCGTCACCAGCGCGTCGATGCGGTCGCCGCGCGACAACGTAGGGTCGCCTTGCAGCCGCGCCAGGGTGGTGTCGAACTGCGCGACCAGCGCCGCGCGCTCGGGGCTGTCTTCGGCGCTGAGCAGTTTGACCATCGCCGGCGCACCGCCAATCAGCACGTCCATCTGCGAGCGCGCCTGCGCCGGGTCGAGCAGCACCCGCTGCACCCGCGCGCGCACGCCGGCGTCGGGTTTGAGGCCCTGGCCGTCGTCGCTGGCGGCGACCGCCTTGAGCCACAAGCGGGTGCTCGTTTCGCCGTCACCGGCGGGGCTCTTGCTGGCCAGCTCGGTGAGCACCGCGGCGCGTTGCGCCTGCGGCACGAGCCTGGATTCGTCGATCTCCCAGCCGTAAAACGCGAGCAGCCGCCACTCGTCGACCGACAGCGTTTTGCCGGCTCGGGCGTCGGCCAGCAGCGACTTCATCGGTCGGCCGCCGGACATCCCCAGGCGCAGCACCTGCATGATCTGCTCGGCGTCGGCAGCGCCGGGCAGGCGCGTGATCTCGCTGCCGTCGGCGGCCATCAGGATCACCGTCGGGTAACCGCCGACCTTGAAGCGTGCGCCAAGTTTCTGTGCCCCGGGGCGGTCGCCGTCGACATGCACGGCGACAAAGGATTTGGCTTGCGCGGCAAAGTCCTGGCGGTTGAACAGCGTTGCCTTGAGCTGGTTGCACGGCGGGCACCAGGTCGCGCCCCAGTACAGCAGCACCGGCTTGCGCTGCGCGCGGGCACGGGCAAAAGCGCGCTCGATATCGGCGTCGGCGGCAGCCGGCAGCCAATCGACGTTTTTCGACGGCAGCCCGGGGGCGGCCTGCGCTGAACCGACAAAAATGCCGAGGCTCACACCCACGCCCGCGGTAAATGGCAGGCCCAGCGTGGCGGCCAGCGCCACGCCGGCACTCCACCGGATCAGAAAAGTCTTCATAGGCCGCGCTCCTGAAGGGCCGGGATTGTCGCCCCGATCAGGCCCCCGCGACTGCCGCTATCCTCACGCCCGAGGAGAAAACCCAAATGATCGAACTGCTCAGCAGCCCTGAGGCCTGGATTGCCTTTCTGACCCTGACGATGCTCGAGCTGGTGCTGGGCATCGACAACATCATCTTCATCTCGATCCTGGTCGACAAGCTACCCAAGGAGCGGCGTGAATTTGCCCGCAAGATCGGCCTGTTCATGGCCATGTTCATGCGCATCGCCTTGTTGCTCGTGCTGGCCTGGATCGTCGGCCTGGTGCAGCCGCTGTTCTCGGTGCTGGGCAAGGATTTCTCCGGCCGCGACCTGATCCTGATCCTGGGCGGGCTGTTCCTGGTCTGGAAGAGCACGACCGAGATCCACGGCTCGCTCGAGGGCGAAGAAGGCCACACCGCAGCCGGTGTCAAGGCCACCTTCGCCAGCGTGATCATGCAGATCATGGTCATCGACCTGGTGTTCTCGCTCGACTCGATCATCACCGCGGTCGGCATGGTCGACGATGTGCGCGTGATGATCGCCGCGGTGGTCGTTTCGGTTGCGCTGATGATGGTGTTCGCCGGCCCGATCGGGCGCTTTGTCAGCGACCATCCGACGATCAAGATGCTCGCGCTGACCTTCCTCGTCGTCGTTGGTGTGGTGCTCATCGCCGAGGGCTTCGACCACCATGTGCCCAAGGGATATGTCTACTTCGCGATGGCCTTCTCGCTGGGCGTCGAGATGCTCAACATCCACATGCGCAAGCGGTCCAAGAAGCCGGTCGACCTGCACAACGCCTACGAAGCTCCGCAGGCCTCGGCGGCGGCCGAGGGCGGGCAGACAAATCGGCCCTGAGGCCGTCGTTCACGCCGTCGGCGGCGCGCCCAGCCAGGCTTGCGCGGCATCGTCCGGCCCCGGCTCGGGTGCCGCGCGCGCAAGCACCATCCAGGTCGCAAACGACAGCCGCATCGCGCGCTTCGGCGCCGGCCGCGCGACCTCCAGGCTGCCATCGGGCTGCGCGAACATCACGCCACATTCAGGCGGCAACTCGTCCGGCCGGGCGATGCCGGCCTTGAGGACGTACCAGCACTGGCTGGCCGAAGCCAGATAGGCCGCACGTTTGTTTTCAAGCCGCAGGTCGGACTGCAAGTCGGCGCGCCGCACCTTGATCTCGTGCACGATCGGTTCGACATAGTCTTCGACCGTGGTGTGGCGGATCGAAAAGACATCCGGCATCGCCATCGCCCAGTTCGTCGCGCCGCCGTCGCCGGCCACCGGCGCGCGCAAACTCAATCCGCGCCAGACCATCCGGCCGGCACGCTGCATCTCGGTGGCAACGCGGCCGACAAGCGCCTCGTGGGCGTCCCGAGCGGCACGGTTCTTCTGCAAGGTGGCGGCGAGCAAGACCACCCCCGCGTCGGTGACGCGCAGGGTTTCGCGGCCGGCCCCGTCGCGCAGCCGCTCGATCAGGCCGGCAGCCAGCAACTCCACTTCGACCAGGTCCTGGCAGGGCCAGCCGGCCGAGCGCCAGATCTCGCGCAGGCGGCGCCGGTGCAAGGTCTGCACGGTATCGAAGCGTACTTCGGTGCTGCTGCGGATGGCCATGGACAAGAGCGTAGCGCTGAACGGCGCGTGCAACGCGGCGCAACGATTCGAGCGCGGCGAGACAGTAAAGTGCCGCTCATGAACAGCACCACCCCCACCCTCGCCAGCCCCCTCGTCACCGAAGCGCGAAGCGTTGAAAGGCTCGTTGTCGGCCAGGCCACCAGCGACGGCGACGGCGTCAAACTCGTGCGCGTCTTGACGCAAGACCTGCAACGCCGGCTCGACCCGTTCTTGATGCTCGATGCATTTGGCACCGACAACCCGGGTGACTACATCGGCGGCTTTCCCGACCACCCGCACCGCGGCTTCGAGACCATCACCTACATGCTCGAAGGCCGCATGCAACACCGCGACTCGGCGGGCAATGCCGGCCTGCTGCAAATCGGCGGCGTGCAGTGGATGACCGCCGGCCGCGGTGTCATCCACAGCGAAATGCCCGAGCAGGCCGATGGCCGCATGGAAGGCTTCCAGCTCTGGCTCAACCTGCCCGCGCGCGACAAGATGTGCGCGCCCTGGTACCGCGATATCCCGGCCGCGGAAGTGCCCGAGGTGCGCGCGCCCGGCGTGCTGGTGCGGGTCATCGCCGGTGCCGCGCTCGGCGTGGCGGGCGCGATGCAACGTGATGCGACCGCGCCGGTGTACCTCGACTTGCACCTGGAGCCTGACGCTTCATTCGAGCAGCAGCTGCCAGCGACCCACAATGCTTTTGTCTACGTCTACCGCGGCGCGCTCGAGATCGCCGGCACCGAGGTGCCGCGCCAGCGCATGGCGATCCTGGCCAATACGCCGGGCAGCGACGGCGTGCACTTGCGTGCCGGCGCCGACGGTGCCAGAGCGATCCTCATCGCCGGCCGGCCGCTGGGCGAGCCGATCGCCCAATACGGCCCGTTTGTGATGAACACCAACGCCGAACTGCATCAAGCGGTGGACGATTTCCGCGCCGGGCGCCTGGTGTCGTAAAGCCCCGCGGCGCGCCGCGCTTAGGTCGCCGGTTTGTCTGACAGCTCCTTGAGGTTGTCGCGCAATTCCTTGCTCATCGGTGCATTCAGGTTGATGCCCTTGGGCGGGATCGGCGACTCGAACCACTTCTTGTACAGGCGCTCGAACTCGCCGCTTCTGATCAACCCGATCAGGGTGTCGTCGACGAGTTTCTTGAACCCGGGGTCGTCGCGGCGCAGCATGATCGCGTAGGGCTCGACCTGGATCGCCTCGCCCACCACGGCCAACTCGGCCGGGTTCGGCGCGCTCGCGCGCAGGCCGTAGAGCAAGATATCGTCCATCGCAAAAGCGTCGGCGCGGCCCTGCGTGACGAGCAGCGCCGATTCGCTGTGGTCCTTGGCGCCGATGAGATCGATGCCGAGCTTGTGGTCTTCATTCAGCCCGCGCATGATCCTGAAATTGGTCGTGCCAGTGGTGGTCACGACCTTTTTGCCCTTCAGGTCGGTGAGCGTCTTCACCGGTGAGCCGGTCTTCACCATGAAGCGGGTGCCGGTGTAGAACGTGTTGATCGCAAATGTCACCTGCTTGGCACGTTCGCTGTTGTTTGTCGTCGAGCCACATTCGATATCGACGGTGCCGTTGATGAGCAGCGGGATGCGGTTGGCCGAGGTCACCGACTGGGTGTTCACCTTGACGTCAGTGCGCCCGGTGGCGAGTTTCGCTGCGTCGACGATGCGTGCGCAGAGCTCCCAACTGAAGCCGGTCGGCTGCGCCTTGTCGTCGAGGTAGGAAAACGGGATCGACGACTCGCGGTAGCCGATCGTGATCGCGCCGCTGGACTTGATCTTGTCCAGCGTCTGCGCCTGGCCGGGCAGCGCCAGCATCAGCGCCGTGGTGGCCAGCAAAACAGGCCGAAAAAAAGCGGGCATCGGGTTCAACTTCATCGGGGGCTCCGGTTGCAATGAGGGCGGCGCGCATTCTGGCAGCTTCCTAGGCCGTGACCTGGACACCTTTCCAGAAGGCGACCCGGCCCTTGATCATCTGCGCCGCCTCGCTGGGCTCGGGGTAGAACCAGACCGCCTCGGGGTTCATCTCGCCACGCACAAACAGGCTCAGGTAATGCGCCTGGCCCTTCCAGTGGCAGCCGGTGCGGTGGTTGCTGAAGGTCGTGAACTCGCGCCTGAGCGCGTGCTCGGGGAAATAGTGGTTGCCCTCGACGACCACCGTATCGTCGCTTTCGGCAATGACCTCGCCGTTCCAGATGGCTTTCATCTCGACTCCAATAAAAATCAGGTCAGCCGCACGGCCGCGGCCGAAAACTAGCTAACGATCGCGCCGCAAAAAGCCCGCCGCTGGCGCCACGCCGTCGATCACAAAGACACTGTAGACCGCCCCGGCCACGAAGGTCTGGTCGACGGCCTCGAACACCGGCGCTGCATTGCCGGCTTGCGACACCGTGATGCGCGCGCCGGTACGCGCGGCGACGGTGGCATAGGCGCTCGTGCCGGGCCGGTTGATCTCGCCGGACGCCGGCAGGAAGTCGACCTTCAGCGACAGCGCGGTGTCGAGCCCGTCGCGCCCATGCACCAGGCGCAGCTTGGCCTGGGATGTCGATACCGGCGGCCGGTTGTCGTCGATCAACCATACCGCAGCCGGCACGCCGCGATCGGCGTAGACCAGCAGGGTCAACTCGGTGCCGGGGGCGAGCGTCACGTTGGGCAGGACCAGCGGCGTGCCGTCGATCAGCACTGCCACCGCTTGATCGCCCGCCGGCAGCAACTGGTAGGCACCGACCACCGGCGCCGCCACCGCGTCGAGCAGCGGCACGCCGCGCACCGAGACCAGCATCGTGCCGGTATTCGGTGCTGCAGCGCGCACCCTGGCGTGCTGCACCGGGTGCCGCGTGATCGGCGCCTGCTGGGCGAGCATCAAAGCGTTGACGAGCACGCCGCCGGTGGTCGGCGTGAAGACCAGGGTGCCAACCTGGCGGCTGGCCAGCGTGATGCCCGACAGATCCAGGCGCAGGTCGCTGCGGTCACCGGCACCGGTGACGCGCAAGCGCCAGTCGCCGCTGCTGACGACTGAAAAGTCACTCAAGGCACCGGCTGCTGCGCCAGCGCGCAGTGGCACCGCGCCGGACAGCGGCTCGTTGGCGCCGGTGAGGTAAACGTCCAGCGCGCCAGCGTCGGGCGCGGCGTTGAAGAAACGCAGCTTGGCTTTGCCGCTGTCAGCGGCCTCGGCGTTGTCGTCGATCAGTTGTGAGGCCAGCGCGCCTTCACGGCCATAGGCCAGCAAGCTGTAGTGTTTGTCCTTGCTTACCACCGGCGCCAGCGTCAACAGCGGGCTCGCCGAGCCGGCGCGGTGGATCGCGCCGGTCATCTGGTCGGGATCGGTTTCGACATACGTCGCCGAATCACCGAAGCCGATCGCCTCGAAGCGGCGCTTGTCGTCGATGAACAGGTCCAGCGCGGCATAACCACTGCTGGCATTGACAAGACGCAGGTTGGCTTTGCTGCGGTCAGCGCCGCCGCCACACGACACCAGGGCGCCCGGCAGCAGCAGCGCCGCGGAGCCCAGCATCGCCCGCCGGCGTGTCGTCGAACCTGACTCGAAACCCATCGTGAATCCCCCTGGCGCGGCCGCCGCCGAACGCCTCGTCAAAGCGCGAGGATGCCACGCCTGTCGCGACGCGCCGAGCACAAGCGCAGCAAATTGAAAGCGCCAAAAAAAGAGCCCCGGCCGAAGCCGGGGCAAGTGCAGGAGAAACGGAAAAATCAGAATCGGCCGCGCTCGGCGGTGGCGCCGCTCAGCGCCGCGCCGCCGCGCTGCAGCGCC
>JAYUSP010000186.1:0-6472 GCA_043755615.1 Betaproteobacteria bacterium | reverse complement strand
CGGCACCGACGCGGCGTTTCCCAACGACCGCTGGAGCAACTTCGAATCGACCACGTCGTTCAACCGCTTTTTTGGCGATGGCCAGAGCCTGGGTTATGGCGTCTCGGTGGCCGGGCTCGAAGTCAAGGGCCTGCCCGACCAGCCGCTTTATGTGCGTTATGTCGAGCCGCTGTCACCCGCCGCGGCGGGCGGCCTGGTTCGGGGTGACCAGGTGATGGCGATCAACGGCCGCAGCGCCGCCGACATCATCACCGCCGACGACTTCACCGCGCTCACCGCCGCGGCCGCTGGCGAGACCTTGACGCTGCGCCTGCGCAACGCGGGGGCTGAGCGCACCGTCACGCTGACCGCGGCGACCTACTCGCTGACGCCGGTAGCGCGCGCCGCGGTGGTGACCACACCGCTGGGCCGCAAGATGGGTTACGTCGTGATCAAGGACATGATCTCGCAATCGCTGACGCCGCTGAACACGGCCTTTGCCGACTTCCGCGCCCAAGGTGTCAGCGAGATCGTGCTCGACCTGCGCTACAACGGCGGCGGCCTTGTTTCGGTGGCGTCGACGATCGCAGGCTACGTCGGCGGCAGTGGCGCCGCCGGCAAGACCTTCGCATCGCTGCTCTACAACGACCAGCGCGCGGCGGCCAACAACAGCACCTTCCGATTTGCCAACCCGGCGCCGGCAGCGGCACTGTCGCTGCCCAAGGTCTACGTGCTCAGCGGCCGCCGCACCTGCTCGGCCAGCGAACAGATCATCAACGGCCTGCGCGGGGTGGGCATCGATGTGGTTGCCATTGGCGAGACGAGCTGTGGCAAGCCGGTGGGCTTTTTGCCCAAGTCCAACGAATGTGGCACGACCTACAGCGTGGTCAATTTCGAGAGTGTCAATGCGCGCACCGAAGGGCGCTATTTCGACGGCTTCAACGCCACCTGCGCGGTGGCCGAAGACTGGAGCAAACCGCTCGGCGCGGCTGACGAGCCACTGCTCAAAGCCGCGCGTTTGCATGCCGATGCCGGCGCGTGCCCGGTCGCGGCCACCCGCGAGCGGCCGCTGTTCAGACGCAGCGCGGCAGACCGTGGTGAACCAGGTGAACGGCAGGGCATGATCCCGCGCTGAAACGCCGCCGCCGATGCGCTCGAACCTCGGCAGCGGCAGCCGCAGCCGCCACTCCGCCGAGCGCACTACATCAGCAGATGCTCGCCGGCGTTTTCGCCGCCCAGGATCACGTAGTTGACCTTTTTCAAGTCGGCCAGCGCGCGCCCCCCGGAGTAGCTGATCGAGCTTTGCAGGTCTTCGCGCATCTCGCGCAGCGTGTCGACCAGCGCGCCCTTGATCGGCTCCAGGATGCGCTTGCCTTCGACATGTTTGTACTCGCCCTTGTTGAAGTCCGACGCGCTGCCGTAGTACTCCTTGTAGCGCTTGCCATCAACTTCGACCGTCGCGCCGGGCGACTCTTCGTGGCCGGCAAACAGCGAGCCGACCATCACCATCGCGGCGCCAAAACGCACGCTCTTGGCGATATCGCCATGGTGGCGGATGCCGCCGTCGGCAACGATCGGTTTGCTTGCCACACGCGCGCACCACTTCAGCGCCGACAATTGCCAGCCGCCGGTGCCAAAACCCGTCTTCAACTTCGTGATGCAGACCTTGCCCGGGCCGACGCCGACCTTGGTCGCATCGGCGCCCCAGTTTTCGAGGTCGATCACCGCCTCCGGAGTGGCCACATTGCCGGCGATGACAAAAGCCGACGGCAGTTTTTGTTTGATGTGCTCGATCGTCTTGCGCACGCTCTCGGCATGGCCATGCGCGATATCGATCGTGATGTAGTCGGCGCCGACACCTTCGGCCGCGAGGCGGTCGATGACAGCAAAGTCGGCCGCCTTCACGCCCGAGCTGATCGATACGTACAAGCCGAGGTCGCGCATGCGTTTGGCGTAGGCCACGTTGTCGAGGTCGAAGCGGTGCATGACGTAGAAGTGCCCGCTGCGCGCGAGCATCTCGCTGATCGGCTCGTCGATGACCGTTCTCATGTTCGACGGCACCACCGGCAGCGTGAAGCGGCGCGGCCCGAACTCGACCGTCGTGTCGCAGTCGGCGCGGCTGTCGACGCGGCATTGGCGCGGCAGCAGCAGGACGTTGTCGTAGTCGAAGATTTCCATGACGCTTTCACCTCGATCGGGCACAAAAAACCGGCTCGGGAGAACGCTCCGGAGCCGGTGGGCCATTCTACGCGGGAAGCTCCTAGAATCGTCGAAGAACAGCCGGACACAGGGAGACGACGATGGGCTTCACACCGACAAACCGGGCATTTTGGCGAGGCTTGCTTTTCTGGGCCATGCTCGCCGGTCCCGCGCCGATGACGGCCGCGCAGACCGTGGCGCCGTCGGCGGTGGTCAACGCGACGCCTTCGCCCCCCGTCGAGCACTTCGTGCGTCCACCGGCGATTGACGATGTCCGGGTGTCGCCATCGGGCAAACACCTGGCCGCGATCCTTGCGCATGTCGATGGCAAACAGGTGCTGGGTGTGATCTCGCTCGATCCGCTCGGCGAGCCGCGCACCGTGGCGGCATTTGCCGATGTCGATATCGTCAATGCGCGCTGGGTCAACGACAACCGGCTGGTGTTTCACTTCGTCAATCGCGCGGCCCCCGCAGACCGGCGCCGCACGATCGGACTGTACGCGGTCGACCGGGACGGCAAGAACCTGCGCGAATTGATCGCCAGCCAGCCGGCAGCGGACTTCGACAGCACCGCGTCGCGGATCCCCAATCGTGTGCTGTCGTGGGAGTGGAGCCTGCACTCGGCGCTCGACGACGACTCGGCCGATGTCCTGGTGTCACGCGGTGAGTACGACGCCGACGGTTTGCTGCGCGGCCGAACGCTGGCCCGGCTGGATACGTTGACCGGCAGGTCGGCATCGATCAGCCAAGGCCTTCAGAGCCACGCCGTCGACTTCATCGTGGACCGGCGTGGGAACCTGCGCGCGTATGCGACCAGTCGAGGCGGCCGAACAAACTGGTACTGGCGCGAAAACCCCGACGTGAACTACCAGCAGATTGCCGAATTTGAGACCTACGGCGGTGCGGGCTGGCAGGCGCTGGCACTGGACGAGCATGGCCGGCTGCTGGTGGTGGCGCGCCAGCAGCGCGACACCACGGCGTTGCATGTCTTTGATCCGCGCCAGCGTGTATTGATCCCCGAGCCCGTGATCGCAGTCAACGGCTTCGACCTCGACCCGATGCTGGAATTTGATCGCCAGAGCCAGCGCCTGTTGGGCCTGCATCTCTACACCGACCGCCCGCTCAGCCATTGGGTCGAGCCACAATTGGCCCGCTTGCAGGCCAGCGTCGATGCGGCGCTGCCGGCGGGCCGCCACAACGGTCTGCACTGCGGGCGCAGCTGCGTCGACAGCCGCTTTGTCGTGATCAGCTCCGACAGCGACCGTGAACCCGGTGCCTACCTGCTGCTGGACCGCCAATCGATGTCGATGCAGCCGATCGCGAGAGTGCGGCCCTGGATCAGCGAAGCGTCGCAGGCGCGCCGCAGCTTTCACCGCGTGCCGGCGCGCGACGGGCTCCAACTCCCCGTCTATCTGACAAGGCCACAGGGGGCCAGCGGCCGCCTGCCGACCGTGGTGCTGGTGCATGGCGGCCCGTTCATGCGCGGCCATGACTTGCACTGGAACGCCCACGCCGCTTTCCTCGCGTCGCGCGGCTACCTCGTCATCGAGACCGAGTTCCGCGGCAGCGCCGGTTACGGCTGGCGCCACTTTTCAGCCGGCTGGCGCCAATGGGGCCTGTTGATGCAGGACGACCTGGCTGACGCGCTGGCCTGGGCGGTGCGTGAAGGGCATGCCGACGCCGGCCGCGCCTGCATCATGGGCGGCAGCTACGGCGGTTATGCGGCACTGATGGGCGCGGTGCGCCAGGGCGAGCTGTTTCGCTGTGCCGTGAGCTTTGCGGGTGTCACCGATATCGGCCTGATGTACGACATCAACTGGAGCGACTTCGGCAACGAGTGGCGCTACTACGGCATGCCCAAGCTCGTCGGCGACCCGAAGGCCGACGCGGTGCAGTTCGAGCGCACTTCGCCGTTGCGCCGCGCCGCCGAGATCCGGATGCCGATACTGGTGGCCCACGGCCTGCTTGACCAGCGCGTGCCGATCGACCACTTCAACAAGTTCGAAGCGGCGGCCAAGGCGGCCAAGGTGCCGATCGAAACGATGGTCTTCAGCGACCAGCCGCATGGCTTCCCAAATCCGGCGCGGCATGCCGACTTCCTGCGTCGCGTCGAGACTTTCCTGGCGCGCTCGCTGCAGGCCCGCTGAAATCTCTGGCTGAACTGGCGGCCGGGGTGCGCCAGGCCACGCTCCTAGAATCGGTCGATGAATGAACCGATCCCGCCGGCCGGCGAAGCGCCGGCCCTGCTGCGCCACCTGAACCCGGAGCAACTCGCCGCCGTCACCCTGCCGGCGCAGCCGGCGCTGATCCTGGCCGGCGCCGGCTCCGGCAAGACCCGCGTGCTGACAACCCGCATCGCCTGGCTGATGCAAACCGGCCAGGTCTCGCCAGGTGGCGTGATGGCGGTGACCTTCACCAACAAGTCGGCCAAGGAGATGTTGACGCGGCTGTCGCTGATGCTGCCGGTCAATGTGCGCGGCATGTGGATCGGCACCTTCCACGGCCTGTGCAACCGCTTCTTGCGTGCGCACTGGAAACTCGCCGCCTTGCCGCAGGGCTTTCAGATCCTCGATGCGCAGGACACGGTGAGCGCGGTCAAGCGGGTGATCAAGGGAATGCAGCTCGACGAAGACCGCTTTGTTGCCAAGCAGGTCAGTCGCTTCATTGCTGGCAGCAAGGAAGACGGGCTGCGGCCGAAGGATGTCGAGCTGGTCGATGAACATACCCGCAAGCTGGTTGCGGTTTACCAGGCCTATGAAGACCAGTGCCAGCGCGAAGGTGTCGTCGATTTTGCCGAGCTGATGCTGCGCACTTACGAGCTGATGCGCGACCACGAAGCGGTGCGCGACCACTACCAACGGCGCTTTCGTCATGTGCTCGTCGACGAGTTCCAGGACACCAACAAGCTGCAATACAAGTGGCTGCAGGTGTTTGCTCCGCCGCCCGCAAGGGCGGCGACGGGTGCGGCTGCGGGTCATGGCCAGGGCGTCTTTGCGGTTGGTGACGACGACCAGAGCATCTACGCTTTTCGCGGCGCGCAGGTCGGCAACATGGCCGACTTCGAGCGTGAGTACCGCGTCGAGCATGTCATCAAGCTCGAGCGCAACTACCGCTCCTTTGGCAACATCCTGGACACCGCGAATGCGCTGATCGCGCACAACCAGCGCCGCCTGGGCAAGAACCTGCGCACCGAAGCCGGCGCTGGCGAGCCGGTGCGCATCTTCGAAGCAACGAGTGACTTTGCCGAGGCGCAGTGGTTTCTTGAAGAAGCGCAGGCCCTGCACCGCGGTGGCATCGCGCGCAGCGAGATCGCCTTGCTCTACCGCAGCAACGCGCAGAGCCGGGTGCTCGAGAGCGCGCTCTTCAATGCCGGCGTGCCGTACCGCGTCTACGGCGGCCTGCGTTTTTTCGAGCGCGCCGAGGTCAAACATGCACTTGCCTACCTGCGCCTGATCGAGAACCCGAACGACGATACGAGTTATCTGCGGGTGATGAATTTCCCCACCCGCGGCATCGGCTCGCGTACTGTCGAGCTGCTGCAGGACGCCGCGCGCAGCAGCGCGCGCAGCCTGTACCAGAGCGCCGGCGCGGTGGCCGGCAAGGGTGGCGCGAACCTGCTCGCTTTCAACACGATGGTCGATGCGATGCGCGACACCACCCGCGGCTACACGCTGCGCAAGATCATCGAGCATGTGCTCGTCGCCAGCGGCCTGGTGGACTTTTACCGCACCGAAAAAGAAGGTCAGGACCGCATCGAAAACCTCGAAGAACTGGTCAACGCAGCCGAGGCCTTTGTGACGCAAGAAGGTTTTGGCAAGGATGCGATCAGCCTGCCGGTGGACGAAAGCGCGCCGCCGCCTGAGGCCGCAACACCCGATGCAGAAAGCGGCGAGGTGATGTCACCGCTGGCCGCATTCCTGACCCATGCCGCGCTCGAAGCCGGCGACAACCAGGCGCAGGCCGGCAAGGATGCGATCCAGCTGATGACCGTGCATTCGGCCAAGGGCCTGGAGTTCGACGCGGTGTTCATCACCGGGCTCGAAGAGGGCCTGTTCCCGCATGAAAATTCGGCGTCCGACGCCGACGGGCTGGAAGAAGAACGCCGCCTGATGTACGTGGCCATCACGCGCGCGCGCCAGCGGCTGTTCATGAGCTTCAGCCAGACGCGCATGCTGCATGGCCAGACTCGCTACAACGTGCGCAGCCGGTTTTTCGACGAGCTGCCCGACGCCGGTTTGAAGTGGCTGACGCCGCGCACCGCGGGCTTTCGCTCCGGTTATGCGCAGGACTACCA